>JBPCXC010000367.1:0-5345 GCA_051008875.1 bacterium | reverse complement strand
AAGCAGGAAGTTGTCGAGGTGCGGGTCGGCGTGCCGACAGCCGCGACGATGCAAGCGCGCGAGCAACTCTAGCGCCGCCGCGGCGATGCCGGCGCGACGCTCGGCGCGCTCGCGCCACAACGCGCCGAGCGGCTGCGCGTCGTGCACAAACGCGAACCCCAGCACATGACCGCGATCCTCGCTGCGCGCGGCGAACAACAAGTCGGGCGTGTCGATTCCCGCATCGCGCAGCAGACGATGGCCAGTCGTCTCGCGCCGCGCGTTGCGCCGCCCCGAAGCAGTGTCCGGCATCAACTTGATCAGCACCGATTGCCCCTGCCAACGACCCTGCATCACCGCCCGCTTGCCCGGAAGAAGGCGCAGCATCTTCGTGCACCGCACTACTGCGCCATCGGCCAACACAAGTTCGACCGGCATCTCGATATCGCGGCAGCGGCGCCGCAGTTGTTCAACGATGGACATGCTTTCGCGGCAGCGTTGCATTGCGATGATCGTTATCGTTGCCATCGCCGTTTTCGAATCGAGATCGCAGTCGCCAGTTCAGGATGCCGAATCCCCCGCCCTGCCCCGCCTGCTTTTTTCCGGCGGCTGATCGAACACCAGGTTGTCCGCGTTGAGCGCGACGAAGTGGCGGCTCTTGGCGCGTGCGATCAACGTCACGCCGAGGTCTTCGGCGAGTTCGAAGCCCATGTGCGTCGCGCCGTTGCGCGACACCAGCGCGGGGATGCCCATCAGCGCGGCCTTCATCACGATCTCGGAGGTGAGGCGGCCGGTGGTGTAGAAAATCTTGTCGTCGCCGCGCATGCTTTGCAGCCACATTTCGCCGGCGATGGTGTCCATCGCGTTGTGGCGACCGACATCCTCGATGAACATCAGCACTTCGTCGCCGGCGCACAGCCCGCAGCCGTGCACCGAGCCGGCGAGGCGATACGCCTTGTTGTGCCGCGCGACCTGCGCCAGGACTCGGTAGATGTCGGACTGCTTGATTCGAATCTCGGGCAAGCGATGCGCATACAACTTGTCCAACGTGCAACTG
Source organism: bacterium (assembly GCA_051008875.1). Taxonomy (GTDB): domain Bacteria; phylum Pseudomonadota; class Gammaproteobacteria; order Arenicellales; family Poriferihabitantaceae; genus JAHRAW01. The sequence goes on along the minus strand of JBPCXC010000367.1, from coordinate 4,309 downwards.
AGCACGGTGCCCTGGCCGCAGCCGGTGGTCACGGTGCGCTTCATCGCCTCGAGCCCGGGCACGCCGTTGCCGTCGACGGTGGCGACTTCGGCGACTTCATGCTCCCAGTCCACCATCACCGACACGATTTCCTCGGGGCGCGCGAACAGAGTCTGGTTGCGCAGATAGCCGAGCACCAGTCGCTCGGGGTGCGTGCCGAGCGTCATCAAAGTGACCAACTCCTTGCCATCAACCTTGATCGTCAGCGGCAACTCGCCGACGATGTTGATGGTCTGCTCGGTGCCGAACTGGTCGTGCGAGCGAACTTGGTGGATCGCTTCCAGCCCAGCGTCGCTCATCTTCGGTCGCGACGGCGCGCGGCGCGCGGGCGCGGCGGCGGCGGAATGATCGCGCGCGTGACTGGGTGGCTGCATGAGGATGATCGGCGGTGCGGGACTGGGCGATGATAACGCACTTTGTGCGCATCATCCTGATACGCGCAATGACGGCGGGGAGGGTGAGCGCGGCAATGACGGCAGGAAGGTGACCGCAAGAATGACGGCAGAGCGATGATCGCGCCCTGCTGGCCGCTTTGCTCGCGAAAAACGCTCCCAGCGGTTTTTTGGCGACTTCGACAGCATCGCGTTTATAGTACAATCGGTTGATCGTCGCCGACCTTTGCCGCCGCGCCGAGCGTCGAGCGCGGCGGGCAATTGCTAGGCGCCATGCGCCACGCGCCATCTCACCGCAACGAGCGCCGCAATCGCCATCTTGTCGCAGCCGAATGCCTGCGGATATTCCGACCAATGCCGCCTGACCCCCCGCCCGCCAAACTCGGCTTAAAGTGGCCGCGATTGCTGCCGCAGTTCATTCGCGCGCGCCGCGCCTGGTTTGCGAGCGGCACGCAGTACAGCGCGTTGCCGACCTCCATCCGCGACGCGATCAAGCGTCAGCAGGACGGCAGCGAGCGGTTGATCGGCTGGATTCAACTGGCGATCCTGACCGCTTTCGCCGCGTTGTATAGCGCCGCGCCGAAGACCGCGCCGAGCGGCGCCGAGTTCGAGCCGGTGCCGTTTTTTCTCGGTGCGTATCTGCTGTTCACTTGCCTGCGGTTGTGGATGGCGTATCGGGCGAGTTTGCCGCCGTGGTTTCTGGTGCTGTCGATTTTGATGGACATGGCGCTACTGCTCGGGCTGATCTGGTGCTTCCATCTGCAATACGAACAGCCGCCGTCGTTCTATCTGAAGGCGCCGACGCTGCTTTACATCTTCATCTTCATCGCCTTGCGCGCGCTGCGCTTCGAGCCGGGCTATGTGCTGCTCGCCGGGCTGGTCGGCGCCGGCGGCTGGCTGATGCTGGTCGGCTACGCCGTGCTCGACCAAAGCGGCGGCGACATGGTGACGCGCAACTATGTCGAATACCTGACCTCCAACACCGTGCTGGTCGGCGGCGAGGTGGACAAGATGATTTCGATCTTGGTGGTCGCCGTCGTGCTGACGCTGGCGATCGCGCGCGCGCGCGCGTTGCTGATCGAGTCGATCGTCGAGAGCAACGCCGCGGAGAATCTCTCGCACTTCGTGCCCGAAGGCATCGCCGATCGCATCGCCTCGACCGAAGGTCGGTTGATCGACGCCAAGCCGGAAACGCGCGAAGCCAGCATCCTGTTCGCCGACTTGGTGTCGTTCACCAGTTTGTCCGAGAGATTGTCGCCGGATGCGTTGATCGCCACGGTCAACGAATACTTGTCGCTGATCGCCGCGCCGATCGAGCGCAACCGCGGCGTGTTCTGCTTGTTCGAGGGCGACGCCATCATGGTCAGTTTCAACCTGCCGAGCACCGACCCCGATCACGCCAGCGGCGCGGTCGCCGCCGCGCTCGAGATCCAAAGTCTGCTGGCGCGCCACGAGTTCGGCGCCGGCGTGCGCCTGCAGGCGCGCATCGGCATCAACACCGGCACCATCATCGGCGGCTACATCGGCACCTCCGAGCGCCTGAGTTACACCGTGTATGGCGACAACGTCAACATCGCCGCGCGACTCGAGCAACTCAACAAGCAACGCCAAACCGACATACTGGTCTCCGAGCGCACGATGCAACTCAGCGACCAACAAAGGTTCCGGTACGAATCAAAAGGCAGCGAAGTGCTGCGCGGCAAGCGCGAAGCGATCAAGGTGTTCGAGCCGCATTGGATCGCCGAGTGATTGCGGCGTAAACGACGGCGCGCGCGAGTGGTCGCGGCCGCCGTCAATCGAGTCAACCAGAGTCAGCCGGGGCGGGTGCGCATTCGGTCAGGCAGCCAAGTGGCGAGGTCGGGGAACAGCATCAGGATGAACGCCATGACGACCATGATCGCGAACATCGGCAGCGCGGCGCGCGCGATGTAGTTCATTTGATGCTGCGTCATGCCTTGCAGCACGAACAGGTTGAACCCGATCGGCGGCGTGATCTGCGCCATCTCGACCACGACGACGATGAAGATGCCGAACCAGATCAAGTCGATGCCGGCTTGGCGCACCATCGGGTCGACGATCGCCATGGTCAGCACCACCGACGAGATGCCGTCGAGGAACATGCCGATGATGATGTAGAACACCAGCAGCGCGAGCAGCAGTTCGAGGCGCGAAAGATCGAGCGACGCGATCCAGCCGGCGAGCGCGCGCGGCAGTCCGGTGAAGCCCATCGACAGCGACAGGAACGCCGCGCCCATCAGGATCAGCGCGATCATCGCCGAGGTGCGGGTCGCGCCGAGCAAACTCTGTATGAACGCGGTGCCGCTCAGCGAGCCTTGCGACGCCGCCAGAATCAACGAGCCGATCACGCCGAACGCCGCCGCTTCGGTGGCGGTCGCAAGCCCAGTGTACATCGACCCGATGACCAGCATGACCAGCGCGATGACCGGGATCAGCAGGCGCGACTCGCGCAACTTCCGCGCCAGCGACATGCGCGGCTCGGCCGACGGCACTTCGCTCTTGCGTAGGATCGACCACAACGCGATGTAGCCCATGAACAAGCAGGCGAGGATGATGCCGGGAATGATTCCGGCGATGAAGAGTTTGGAGATGGACTCGTTGACGGTCACGCCGTACACGATCAAGGTGAGCGACGGCGGAATCATCAAGCCGAGCGTGGCGGCGCCGGCGAGCGTGCCGATGATGATCTTCTCCGGATAGTTGCGCTTGCGCAACTCGGGCACCGACATCTTGCCGACGGTGATCAGCGTCGCGGCGGACGAGCCCGAGACCGCGGCGAACACGGCGCAGCCGACGATGTTGGTGTGCACCAGACCGCCGGGCAGCCACGACACCCACGGCGCCAGCCCCTTGAACATGTCCTGCGACAGTCGGGTGCGATAGAGAATCTCGCCCATCCAGATGAACAACGGCAACGCGGTCAGCGTCCACGACGACGACGAAGTCCAGATGGTGGTGATCATGGCGTCGCCGACCGGGCGCGTGGTGAACAACTCCATGCCGACGAACGCCACGCCGAGCAGCGCAAGCCCGACCCAGATTCCGGTGCCGAGGAACAGCAACAGGACGAACAGGAAGATCGTGGTCAGATACAGCGACTCCATCTCAGTTCTTCCCGACGCGATTCAGACTCTCCGCCTCGATGCCGTGGTCGCCATGCACGATCAGCCGGCACAAATGATCGATGAACGCGATGCACAGCAGCGTCGTGCCCGCGCCCATCGCAATCTGCGGAATCCACAGCGGCGTCGCGTCCTGCCACTGGCTGATGTCGTTGATCTCGATCGAGGTGCGCACCGCTTTCCACGCGTGCCAGAAGAAATATCCCGACAGGAAAGTCGCCGCGCCGAAGCACCAGATCTCGGCGATCCGCCGATGCCGTCCGAGCCTCGACAGCAGCAAGGTGACGCGGATGTGCGCGCCGTGATTGAGCGCGTACGCCAACGAGAAGAACGACGCGGCGGCCATGCAGTAGCCGGCGTACGCGGTCGAGCCGGGGAGCGAATAGCCGCTCCAGCGGGCGACCATCTGCGCGACGATGATCAGCAGGATCAACACCAAGAAGCCGGCGCCGATCAAACCGCCGGCTAAGTATAAGCCGTCGAGCAGCCGTCTTATGGTTTTTCCATAGTTGGTTTTTCCATCGCCGCCCATCGAAGTTCAGCCGAGTGAAGCAACCGAGCGACGCGCGACCAGCGGCGAACAACCAGCGCGCCGCTCGCTCGTCGCTGCCGATCGCATCGCCTCGGTTCGCTTATTGCGCGTGCTTATTGCGCGTTGCGATACGCGTCGATGATCGCCTTGCCGTCGGCGCCGGCGGCATCGCCCCATTCGGCCGACATGGTCGCGCCGATTTGCAG
>JBPCXC010000366.1:0-2447 GCA_051008875.1 bacterium | reverse complement strand
GGTGATGGGCGAAGTCGTCGTATAGCCGCGCCGCGTCGGACTCGAACAGTCGCTGCAGCCGCCGCGCCGCCGGCGCATACGCGCCGAGCGCATCGCCCGCCGCCGTCGCCGGCACGCCGACTTGCGCCGCCGCCGCGATCGCCGCCAGCGCGTTGCGCATGTTGTGCGCGCCGATGCATTGCCACTCCACCCGCGCCGCCGAACGCCCGCGATGCAGCACCTCGAACGCGGCGCAGTCTTCGCGCAACGGCACCGCATGCCACTGCGCGTCGGTCGCGTCGTCGGCGGAGAATCTCACCACTTCGCTCCAGCAGCCCATCGCCAGCACTTCGGCGAGATTGGCGTCGTCGGCGTTGACCACGATGCAGCCGTCGGGCGGCACGGTGCGCACCAAATAGTGGAACTGCCGTTGGATTTGCGCGAGGTGGTCGAAGATGTCGGCGTGATCGAACTCGAGGTTGTTCAGCACCGCGATGCGCGGGCGGTAATGCACGAACTTGGCGCGCTTGTCGAAGAACGCGGTGTCGTATTCATCCGCCTCGATGACGAAGCATTCGCCGTCGCCCAAACGCGCCGACTGCGCGAAGTTGCCCGGCTGTCCGCCGATCAAATAACCCGGCGACCGACCGGCGCGATGCAAAATCCAGGCGAGCATCGAGGTCGCGGTGGTCTTGCCGTGCGTGCCGGCGATCGCGATCACCGTGCGCCGCGCCAACACCTGCGCGCGCAGCCATTCGGGACCGGACTGATACGCCAGTCCGCGCTCGAGCACGCGCTCGACCAGCGCATTGCCGCGCGACAACGCGTTGCCGATCAGCACCGCGCCGGGATCGTCGCCGAGATGTTCCGGCAAGTAACCCGGCTCGATCGCGATGCCTTGCGCGCGCAACACCTCGCTCATCGGCGGATAGACCCCGGCGTCGCAGCCGCGCACCGCATGCCCGCCGGCTTTGGCGAGTTGCGCCACGCCGGCCATGAAGGTGCCGCAGATTCCGGCGATGAAGAGTTTCATCCGAGTGGTTGCGCGGGCGTGGATGCGGGAGCGATGTGCGTGACCAATGCGATAGCGAAACGCGTGGCGATGCGATGCGAAATCGCCAGTGCTTGGGCGATGGGATGATACCATCGGCGCCGATGACCGCGCCCGAGATAATCCGCGCCGACGACGCGTTGGCGGAGTTGGCCGCCGAAATCGGCCGCGCGCGATGGGTCGCGATCGACACCGAGTTCATGCGCGAGCGCACTTATGCGCCGCAGTTGTGCTTGATCCAAGTCGCCGCCGACGGCGTCGCGGCGTGCATCGATGCGTTGGCGATCGACGATCTCGCGCCGCTTCGCGCGCCGCTCGCCGACGATGCGGTGATCAAGATCTTCCATTCGTGCCGCCAGGACTTGGAGGCGCTCGACACCCGCATCGAAGGTCTGCAGTCGCGCAATCTGTATGACACGCAGTTGGCGGCGGCGTTCTGCGGCTATGGCGATCAGACCAGTTACGCCGCGTTGGTCGAGTCGTTGTGCGCGGTGCATCTGGCGAAGGCGCATACGCGCGCCGACTGGAGTCGCCGTCCGCTGTCGTCGGCGCAGTTGCGCTATGCGATCGACGACGTCAACTATCTGCAGCCGTTGCGCGAGCGACTCGATAACATGTTGGCGCACAACGGGCGCGCGCCGTGGCATCGGCGCGAATGCGAACTGGCGGCCGAGCCGTCGAGTTATCGCGTCGATCCCGCCGACGCGTGGCGACGGCTGAAAGGGCTGGAGCGTCTCGACGCGGCGGGTCAATCTTGCGCGCGCGCGTTGGCGGACTGGCGCGAGCGACGCGCGCGCGCGCGCGACTTGCCGCGCAACTGGATTCTGCCGGCGCCGACGCTGCTGCAAATCTGCCGCCAGCGACCGGACACGCTGGCGCGACTCGGCCGCATCGACGGCGTCAGCGCCGGCACGCTGAAGCATTGCGGCAACGCGATCCTCGCCTGCGTCGCGCAAAGCGCCGAAACGCGCGACGCCGCCGCGCCGCAGATGCTGACCGCGGCGCAACGCAAGCGCGCGAAGCAGATCCTCGCGCTGCTCGAAGGCTGCGCGCAACGCGAACAAATCAGCCGCTCATTGCTCGCCAATCGACAAGAGATCGAAAACTTCGTCCGCGCCACCGACGCCGCGTCGAGCGGGAAGGGCGTCGCGTTGTTTGACGAAGAATCGGCGTCCGCCGAAGACCTCGCCGCGACTCGCTCGCCGTTGTTCACCGGCTGGCGCGCGCAACTGATCGGCGACGAAATCCTCGCGCAGTTTTCTACGCGGTGCACTTAATGTGCTGCGTCGTTTTCTCGAAAGCGTCGCGTCGTTTCTTCACCGGCATAACGCCGCATCTTCGAAACCGCCGTCCATTCATCCGCCGGCATCGCTCTTCGGCAACAGCACGATCAGTTTGCCGCGTTGGCGCATGACTC
>JBPCXC010000365.1:0-1145 GCA_051008875.1 bacterium | reverse complement strand
ATGCAGCGCATGATTCGTTCGCGCTCGTCGGCGTCTGCGCGATTGCCGCCTACCCGCGCCAGCGCGGCGAGCGCGTCCTCGTACACCTCGTCGAGGATGATCAGCGCGTTCTCCGACGAGCACGAGGTGGCGTTGTCGAAGGTCTTGGAGTCGTGGATCTTGCGCGCCGCGTCGTCCAAGTCGGCGCTGCTGTCGATGATCACCGGCACGTTGCCGGCGCCGACGCCGACGCACGGCGTGCCGCTTCGATACGCCGCGCGCACGTTGTTCTGCGAGCCGGTCGCGACCACCAGATCGGCGCGCCGCATCAGTCGCGCGGTGGCGTCGCGGGTCACCGGCTGCGGCAGGATCTGCACCAAGTCCGCCGGCGCGCCGACTTTCGCTAAGGCGTCGCGCATCGCGCCGACGCCGGCGTCGGTGCTGCGCCAGCCGCTCGGCGACGGCGCGACGACGATCGCGTTGGCGCCCTTGAGCGCCATCATCGCCTTGTTCGCCGGCGTCGCCTGCGGGTTGGTCGAAGGCGTGATCGCGGCGACCACGCCGACCGGCTTGGCGTACTTGACCAGCCCGCGCGCCGGGTCGGACTCGATCACGCCGACGGTCTTCGCGCGCATCAGATCGCGCAGCGCGCCGAAGGTCTTGCGCTGATTCTTGCGCGTCTTGTCGGCGACGTTGCCGAGCCCGGTGTCGCGCACCGCCAACTCGGCCAACGCGCGCGCGCAATGCGGCTGATACAACAACCACGCCACCGCCGTGACCACCTCGTCCACGCGCGCCTGCGAAGCGCCGGCGAACGCGTCCATCGCCGCGCGCGCGCGCGCGATCGCATCGTCCACCGCGGCGTCCACCGCGTCGTGCGAGGCGTCGTCGTCATGCTCGCTCGGGTTGATCGTCATGCGTCATCGTCGTCTGGTTGCGTCGCCGCCAGTGTACTCGCACGCGGGCGGTTGATTCAAACGCCGCGCGTTGGATTGCGCGGCGTCGAATGCGCGCGCGAACGATGCGATAATCGCGCATCGGGCAATCGTAAGTGGAGCGGGCATGAACGCATCGCCGCCGTCGCCGTCGCGCGGCGCGGACGACGACATCGTCGCCGTGGCGACTCCGCCGGGACGCGGCGGCATCAGCGTGGCGCGGCTTTCCGG
>JBPCXC010000364.1:0-12279 GCA_051008875.1 bacterium | reverse complement strand
CCGCCGTACTTGACCGACAGCACCCGCGTCAACGCCGCCGTCAACGTCGTCTTGCCATGATCCACATGACCGATCGTGCCCACATTCACATGCGGCTTGGTTCTCTCGAATTTCTCTTTGGACATCGTTATCTCCCGAACGGATCGCTTGGTTTCAATGCGTGAAAATAATACGGTTTGCTTAAGCCGCCTTGATGGCTTCGGCGACGTTGACCGGCACCGGCGCGTATTTGTGGAACTCCATCGTATAAGTGGCGCGACCTTGCGTCGCCGAGCGCAGCGCGGTGGCGTAGCCGAACATCTCCGACAGCGGCACCTCGGCCTTGACCACCTTGCCGCTGGGCGAATCCTCCATCTCCTGGATCATGCCGCGGCGCGAACTCAAGTCGCCGTTGACGCTGCCCATGTACTCCTCCGGCGTGACCACCTCGACCGCCATCAGCGGCTCGAGCAGTTGCGGCTTGGCGCGCCGCGCGCCCTCGCGGAACGCTTGGATGCCGGCGGCCTTGAAGGCGTGCTCGGAGGAGTCGACCTCGTGGTAGGAGCCGTAGTACAGCGACACCTTGACGTCGATCACCGGGTAGCCGGCGACCACGCCGGACTGCATCGCCTCTTGGATGCCCTTGTCCACCGACGGGATGTATTCGCGCGGCACCACGCCGCCTTTGATCGCATCGACGAACTCGTAGCCGGCGCCGAGTTCCTGCGGCTGCAGGCGGATGAATACATGGCCGTACTGCCCGCGCCCGCCGGTCTGCTTGGCGTATTTATGCTCCTGCTCGACCGTTTCGGTGATGGTCTCGCGGTAGGCGACCTGCGGGCGGCCGATGTTGGCGGCGACGTTGAACTCGCGCTTCAAGCGGTCGATGATGATCTCCAAGTGCAACTCGCCCATGCCGGAGATGATGGTCTGGCCGGACTCCTCGTCCGAGCGCACGCGGAACGACGGGTCCTCCTTCGCCAACTTGCCGAGCGCGACGCCGAGTTTCTCCTGATCGGCCTTGGTCTTCGGCTCGACCGCCTGCGAGATGACCGGCTCGGGGAACTCCATGCGCTCGAGCACCACCTCGGAGTTTTGGTCGCACAAGGTGTCGCCGGTGGTGACATGCTTCAGCCCGACCGCGGCGGCGATGTCGCCGGCGCGCACCTCCTTGATGTCCTCGCGGTTGTTGGAGTGCATCTGCAGGATGCGGCCGATGCGCTCCTTCTTGCCCTTGACCGAGTTGTACACCGTGTCGCCGGAGCCGAGCACGCCGGAATAGACGCGGAAGAACACCAGTTGGCCGAAGAACGGGTCGGTCATGATCTTGAAGCCGAGCGCGGCGAACGGCTCGGCGTCGTCGGCGCGGCGCACCACCGCGCTCTCGCCGTCGGCGGCGACGCCAGCGATCGGCGGCACGTCGAGCGGGCTCGGCAGATAGTCCACCACGCCGTCGAGCATCGCCTGCACGCCCTTGTTCTTGAACGCCGAGCCGCAGAACACCGGGATGATCTCGTTGCTCAAGGTGCGCGCTCGGATGCCGCGGCGGATCTCGTCCTCGGTCAAGTCGCCGGCGTCGAAGTATTTCTCCATCAGCGCCTCGTCCGCCTCGGCGGCGGCTTCGAGCAACTTCTCGCGGCGCGCGTCGCATTGCGCGCGCAGGCCGTCGGGGATGTCGCGCTCCTCGAACTTCGCGCCCATCGACGCCTGATCCCAGTGGATCGCCCTCATCTTGACCAGATCGACCACGCCCTCGAAGTTTTCCTCGGCGCCGATCGGCATCTGCATCGCCACCGGGCTGGCGCCGAGGCGGGTGCGGATTTGATCGACCACGCGCAGGAAGTCGGCGCCGGTGCGGTCCATCTTGTTGACGAACGCCATCCGCGGCACATGGTATTTGTTGGCTTGGCGCCACACCGTCTCGGACTGCGGCTCGCAGCCGCCGACCGCGCAGAACACCGCCACCGCGCCGTCGAGCACGCGCAGCGAACGCTCAACCTCGATGGTGAAGTCGACGTGCCCGGGCGTGTCGATGATGTTGATGCGATGCTGCGGATACTGCTGCCCCATACCCGACCAGAAGCAAGTGGTCGCCGCCGAGGTGATGGTGATGCCGCGCTCCTGCTCCTGCTCCATCCAGTCCATCACCGCGTTGCCGTCGTGCACCTCGCCGATCTTGTGCGACAGCCCGGTGTAGAACAGCACGCGCTCGGTGGTCGTGGTCTTGCCGGCGTCGATGTGCGCCATGATGCCGATGTTGCGGTAACGCTCGAGCGGGGTTTCGCGTGCCATCGTTATGCTCCGATGGCGCGGTCGAGCGCGCAGCACCGACAGCGGTCGGTGACGCCAACTTGTTCGCCGGACTGGCTGGTCGTGTTCATGTCAAACCGATAATCAGAATCGATAATGCGAGAACGCCTTGTTGGCTTCCGCCATCTTGTGCGTGTCCTCGCGCTTCTTGACCGCGTTGCCGCGCTCCTGCGAGGCGTCCATCAACTCACCGGCGAGGCGCGCGGTCATCGACTTCTCGCCGCGCTTGCGCGCCGCATCCACCAGCCAGCGCATCGCCAGCGCGATCTGCCGGTTCGGGCGCACCTCGACCGGCACTTGATAGGTCGCGCCGCCGACACGCCGGCTCTTGACCTCGACTCCGGGGCTCGCCTTCTCGATCGCCTCGTTGAAGACCTCGACCGGATCGCTCTTGCCGCGCGCCTTGATCATCTCAAGCGCGTCGTACAAGATCTTCTCGGCGATCGACTTCTTGCCGTTCAACATCATGATGTTGATGAACTTGGCAACCGTCCGATCCTTGTACTTCGGATCGGGCAGGATGTCCCGCTTCGGCACTTCTCTTCGTCTCGGCATTTGCCTAACTCGTCTTCACTTGCAACTTGCTGCTTAATGAAACGCGCGTAAAACACGTTTCGTTTCGTCTCGTTCGTCGGCGCATCGGCGCGGATTGACCGCAGCATCGGCGCCACGCGATCAAGCCGCAGATTCGGGAATTCGTTGTTCAGCGAAAGCCCGGCGACAGCGCGCGGGGCTTATGACTTCGGGCGCTTCGCCCCGTATTTCGACCGCCCTTGTCGGCGGTCGGACACGCCCGAGGTGTCGAGCGCGCCACGCACGGTGTGATAGCGCACGCCGGGCAAGTCCTTGACCCGTCCGCCGCGCAACAGCACCACCGAGTGCTCCTGCAGGTTATGCCCCTCGCCGCCGATATAAGTAGTCACCTCGTAGCCGTTGGTCAAGCGCACGCGCGCGACCTTGCGCAACGCCGAGTTCGGCTTCTTCGGCGTGGTCGTATAGACGCGCGTGCACACGCCGCGCTTCTGCGGGCATGCCTGCAAAGCCGGGACGTTCGACTTCTTCACCTGCCGCTTGCGCGAGTTCCTGACCAGTTGGTTCAGCGTCGGCATTGGTTGACCTAATACTCTGTACTTAATGAATGTACTAACGACCGCTTATGAACGACCGCTTATGAATGATCCGAACCCTGTTCCGGACCATTTCGCCCCCTCTCGGCGCACGCCGTTTCCGGCCGATCCGCGAGGGCGCAATATTTTAATCGGCGCGCCGGCGCGCTGTCAAGCGTGCGCGGCACGGAAAAACGCATATTCGCCACCTTCAATCCCCCGCCGAGTCCGCCGCCGATTTCGCCCGCCGCCGCCTACTTCGCCGCCGCCGCTTGGTCGGCGCCAACTTGGTCGCCGCCAATCGGGTCGAGCGCGATTTCAGCCGCGGCTTCGGCGTCGTCCGGCGACATCGCCAGCATCTGCGCCATCTCCTGCTTCTTCTGCAGACTCTCCAGGCGGCTGCGCTTGCGCTCTTGATGGAACGCCAACCCGGTGCCGGCCGGGATCAGGCGACCGACGATGACGTTCTCCTTCAGCCCGCGCAGATAATCAATCTTGCCGTTGACCGAGGCGTCGGTCAGCACCCGCGTGGTCTCCTGGAACGACGCCGCCGAGATGAACGACTCGGTGGTCAGCGACGCCTTGGTGATGCCGAGCAGCACCGGCTCCCAACTCGCCGACTGCTTGCCGTCGGCCTCGAGGCGTTCGTTCTGCTCCAACATCGCCGCCTTCTCGACCTGCTCGCCGGGCAGGTAGTCGCTGTCGCCGACCACGGTGATCTTCACCTTGCGCAGCATCTGCCGCACGATGACCTCGATGTGCTTGTCGTTGATCTTCACGCCCTGCAGTTGATAGACGTCCTGCACTTCGTTGACGATGTAGTCGGCGAGCGCCGCGCTGCCGCGGTATTCGAGGATGTCGCTGGCGAGCGGCGAGCCGTCCACCACCATCTCGCCGCGCTCGACCGTCTGCCCCTCGAACACCCGGATCTGCCGCGTCTTCGGGATCAGCACGCTGTGCGTTTCTTCGTCCGCGGTGGTGATGACCAGGCGATGCTTGCTCTTGGTCTCCTTGCCGAACGAGACCACGCCAGAGGCTTGCGCCAGGATCTCCGACTCCTTCGGCTTGCGCGCCTCGAACAACTCGGCGACGCGCGGCAGCCCGCCGGTGATGTCGCGCGCCTTGGATGATTCTTGGTGCACGCGCGCGAGGGTGTCGCCGCCGCTGACTTGCTGGCCGTCGGTGAGTTCGACGATCGCGTTGTTCGGAAGAAGGTAGCGATCGACGTCGGTGCCGGGAATCTTCAGTGGCTTGCCGTCGCCGCCGAGCAGCATAATCGCCGGCTTGATCTCCTGCGCGCTGCCGCGCCGCTGCTCGGTGTCGAGCACGACATAGGTGCTGCGCCCGGTCAGTTCGTCGCTCTTGCGCTCGACCGTGACGCCCTCGACCATATCGACGAACGCGACCTTGCCGGCGAACTCGGTGATGATCGGGTCGGTGTGCGGATTCCACTCCGCCACGCGCGCGCCGGCGGCGACCTGCGCGCCCTCGTCAACCAGCAGCGCGGCGCCGTACGGCAGCGGATGGCGGCCGATGTCGCGACCGCTCAAGTCGCGCACGATGAGTTCGTTCGAGCGACTGAGCACGATCGTCTTGTCGTCGCTGTTGCGCACCAGTTTGCCGCCCTTGAGCAGGTGGATGGTGCTGTCTTGCTTGACTTCGATCTGGCCGATGCGCGTCTCCGAGGCGGCGCCGCCGATGTGGAAGGTGCGCATAGTCAACTGCGTGCCCGGCTCGCCGATCGACTGCGCCGCGATCACGCCGACCGCTTCGCCGATGTTGATCATGTGGCCACGCCCGAGATCGCGTCCGTAGCATTTCGAGCAAACGCCGAAGCGCGTCTCGCAGGTCACCGCCGAACGCACCTTGACTTCGTGGATGTTGGCGTCCTCGACCACTTCGACCAGACGCTCGTCGAGCATCCGCTCCTTCGACACCAGCACTTCGCCGCTGGCGGGATCGACGATGTCGTCGGCGCTGAATCGCCCGAGCAAGCGGTCCTTCAATCTCACCACGACCTCGTCGCCTTGCACCTGCGCCTTGCGCACCAGCCCGTGCTCGGTGCCGCAGTCCTCCTCGGTCACCACCAAATCCTGGCACACGTCCACCAAGCGGCGGGTGAGATAGCCGGAGTTGGCGGTCTTCAGCGCGGTGTCGGCGAGTCCCTTGCGCGCGCCGTGGGTGGAGATGAAGTATTGCAACACGTTCAGTCCTTCGCGGAAGTTGGCGGTGATCGGCGTCTCGATGATCGAGCCGTCGGGCTTCGCCATCAGCCCGCGCATGCCGGCGAGTTGGCGGATCTGCGCGTGCGAGCCGCGCGCGCCGGAATCGGCCATCATGTGGATCGAGTTGAACGAATCTTGTTCGATGGCCTTGCCGTCGGCGTCGATCACATTCTCCTTGCCGAGTTCCTTCAGCATGCGGTCTGCGACCCGCTCGCTGTGGCGCGACCAGATGTCGATGACCTTGTTGTATCGTTCGCCGTCGGTCAGCAAGCCGTTGTGGTATTGATCGAGAATCTCCTTCTCCTCTTTGCGCGCGTCCTCGAGGATCGCGGCTTTGCTCTCAGGGATAACCATGTCGTCCACGCCGATCGAGATGCCCGACAACGCGGCCATGCGAAAGCCGGTGTACATCAACTGGTCGGCGAAGATCACGGTCTCCTTCAGCCCGACTTGGCGGTAGCAGGTGTTGATCAAGTCGGAGATGCTCTTCTTCTGCATCGGCCGGTTGATCAACTCGAAGTCGAGTCCAGCCGGCAGAATCTCCGACAGCAGCGCGCGCCCGACGGTGGTCTTGACCACGCGCGTGGTAGCGTCGGTGGCGGTGGTGTCGGCGGCGTCGGTGGTGGCGTCACCGTTGCGGTGGGACATGCGCACTTTAATCAGCGCATGCGGATGCGCTTCGCCGGCTTCGTATGCGCGCCGAACTTCGTTGACGTCGGCGAAGAACTTGCGGATCTCGTCGGCGGCGACCTCCTTGCCGTGGCGCTTGGCGCGCTTGATGTTGCCGTCGACCTCGACGTCGCGACTTTCGCGCGTCATATAGTACAGCCCGAGCACGATGTCCTGCGACGGCACGATGATCGGCTCGCCGTTGGCCGGCGACAGGATGTTGTTGGTCGACATCATCAGCGATCTCGCCTCGAGTTGCGCCTCGATCGACATCGGCACATGCACCGCCATCTGGTCGCCGTCGAAGTCGGCGTTGTACGGCGTGCACACCAGCGGGTGGAGTTGGATCGCCTTGCCCTCGATCAACACCGGCTCGAACGCCTGGATGCCGAGGCGGTGCAAGGTCGGCGCGCGATTCAGCATCACCGGATGCTCGCGGATGACCTCCTCGAGGATGTCCCACACCTCAGGGCTCTCCATCTCGACCATCTTCTTCGCCTGCTTAATCGTGCTCGACAAGCCGCGCAACTCGAGTTTGCTGAAGATGAACGGCTTGAACAACTCCAGCGCCATCTTCTTCGGCAGACCGCATTGATGCAACTTCAGCGTCGGCCCGACGACGATGACCGACCTTCCGGAATAGTCCACGCGCTTGCCGAGCAAGTTCTGGCGGAATCTCCCCTGCTTGCCCTTGATCATGTCGGAGATTGACTTCAACTGGCGCTTGTTGGCGCCGGTGATCGCCTTGCCGCGGCGGCCGTTGTCGAGCAGCGCGTCGACCGACTCCTGCAGCATGCGCTTCTCGTTGCGCACGATCAGGTCGGGCGCGTTCAGGTCGAGCAGGCGCTTGAGGCGGTTGTTGCGGTTGATCACGCGGCGATACAGATCGTTCAGGTCGGAGGTGGCGAAGCGCCCGCCGTCGAGCCGCACCAGCGGTCGCAAGTCGGGCGGCAGCACCGGCAGCACCTCCATCACCATCCAACTCGGCTTGGCGCTGGAGCGGATGAAGGCGTCGATCACCTTCAGCCGGCCGGTGAGTTTCTTGATCTTGGTCTCGGACTTGGTCTCCTTGGTCTGCTCGCGCAGCGACTCGGCCTCCTCCTTCAGATCGATCTTGCTGATCAGCGCGCGGATCGCCTCGGCGCCCATGCGCGCCTCGAACTCGTCGCCGTAGGTCTCGATCGCGTCCAGGTAGTCCTGCTCGCTGAGCAAGTCGCCGCGGGCGAAGTCGGTCAAGCCGGGATCGATGATCACATACGCCTCGAAGTACAGCACCCGCTCCATCTCGCGCACGGTCATGTCGAGCAGCAGCCCGAGGCGCGACGGCAGCGACTTCAGGAACCAGATGTGCGCGCACGGCGCGGCCAGTTCGATGTGCCCCATGCGCTCGCGGCGCACCTTCGACAGGGTCACCTCGACGCCGCATTTCTCGCAGATCACGCCGCGGTGCTTGAGCCGCTTGTACTTGCCGCACAGGCATTCGTAGTCGCTCACCGGGCCGAACAACTTGGCGCAGAACAAGCCGTCGCGCTCGGGGCGTTCGGTGCGGTAGTTGATCGTCTCGGGCTTCTTCACCTCGCCGAACGACCACGAGCGGATCTTCTCCGGCGAGGCGATGCTGACGCGCAGCGCGTCGAAGTCCTCGACCGCGTCCTGCTGCTTGAACAGATTGAAGATGTCTCTCATAGCGCATCGCCTCCGACGGGCTCGGTGGTTTCGGTGGTCTCGATCACGCCGATCGAATCGATGGACTCGATCGACTCGAGCGACTCGGCGGCGATCTCGATCGGCGCCATCGCGGCTTGGGTGCGGTCTTGCTTGCGCTCGATGTTGAGCCCGAGCGAGCGAATCTCGTTGACCAAGACGTTGAACGACTCGGGCATTCCCGCGCCCATGCCGATCTCGCCGCGGATTATGTTCTCGTACACCTTGGCGCGCCCGGCGACGTCGTCGGACTTGACCGTCAGCATCTCCTGCAGGATGTGCGCGGCGCCGTACGCCTCCAGCGCCCACACCTCCATCTCGCCGAATCTTTGCCCGCCGAACTGCGCCTTGCCGCCCAGCGGCTGCTGCGTGATCAAACTATACGGACCGGTCGAGCGCGCGTGCATCTTGTCGTCCACCAGATGATTCAACTTCAGGATGTACATATAGCCGCAGGTCACCGGGCGGTCGAAGCGCTCGCCGGTGCGGCCGTCGAACAACGCGGTCTGGCCGCTGGTCGGCAGTTTCGCCAGTTTCAGCATCGCCTTGATCTCGCCCTCCAGCGCGCCGTCGAACACCGGCGTCGCCATCGGCACGCCGGCGCGCAGGTTGTCGGCGAGGCGCATGACCTCGTCGTCGGACAGCGCGCTCAAGTCCTCCTTCTTGCCGCCGGCGTTGTACACGCGCTCGAGCAAGCGGCGGATTTGATCGGGCTTCCGGCGCTTGCGCAGCAACTCATCGATTTGCCCGCCGATCGCCTTCGCCGCCCAGCCGAGATGGGTCTCGAGCACTTGGCCGACGTTCATCCGCGACGGCACGCCGAGCGGGTTCAAGCACACGTCCACGGTCGAGCCGTCCTCCATGTACGGCATGTCCTCGACCGGCACGATCTTGGAGATCACACCCTTGTTGCCGTGGCGCCCGGCCATCTTGTCGCCGGGCTGCAAGCGCCGCTTGACCGCGACGAACACCTTGACGATCTTGAGCACGCCCGGCGGCAAGTCGTCGCCCATGCGAATCTTCTCCTCCTTGTCGGCGTATCTCTGGTCGAACTCGGTGCGCTGCGCCGCCAACTGATCGCGGATACGCTCGATCGCGCGATTCGCTTGCTCGTTGCGCAGGCGAATCTCGAACCATCGCGCGCGACCGAGGCCTGCGAGATAGTCCTTGGTCACCTTTTCGCCGGCTTCCAAGCGCATCTTCGCGCCGTCCTTCGCACCGTCTTTGGTCGCGTCGGGACCGCCTTCGGCGACGTGGTTGTGCAGCAGTTTCTCGATGCGCGCATAGGAGTCCGCTTCGACGATGCGCAACTGGTCGTCCAAGTCCTTGCGCACCACACTCAAGTCCTCGTCGTCGTTGGCGGTGGCGCGGGCGTCCTTCTCCAGCCCCTCGCGGGTGAACACCTGCACGTCGATGACCGTGCCCTTCATCCCCGACGGCAGGCGCAGCGAAGTGTCCTTCACGTCCGACGCCTTCTCGCCGAAGATCGCGCGCAGCAGTTTCTCCTCGGGCGTCAATTGGGTCTCGCCCTTGGGCGTAATCTTGCCGACCAGCACGTCGCCCGGCTGCACCTTGGCGCCGATGTACACGATGCCGGACTCGTCGAGTTTCGACAGCGCGCCCTCGCCGACGTTGGGGATGTCGCGGCTGACTTCCTCGGCGCCGAGTTTCATGTCGCGCGCGACGCAGGACAACTCTTCTATATGGATCGAGGTGTACACGTCGTCCTTGACCAGCCGTTCGGAGATCAGGATCGAGTCTTCGAAGTTGTAGCCGTTCCACGGCATGAAGGCGATCAGCACGTTGCGCCCGAGCGCGAGTTCGCCCAAGTCGGTCGCCGGTCCGTCGGCGAGCACGTCGCGGCGCGCGACCGACTCGCCGCGGCGCACCAGCGGGCGTTGGTTGATGGTGGTGTTCTGGTTTGATCTCAAATACTTGGTCAGGTTGTAGATGTCCACCCCGGGCTCGCCCTCCCGCCCCTCGTCGTCGTTGACGCGCACGACGATGCGCGAGGCGTCGACCGAATCGACCACGCCGCCGCGCCGCGCGAGCACGGTGACGCCGGAGTCGATCGCCACCGCGCGCTCCATTCCGGTGCCGACCAGCGGCTTCTCGCTTTGGATGATCGGCACCGCCTGGCGCTGCATGTTCGAGCCCATCAGCGCGCGGTTGGCGTCGTCGTGCTCGAGGAACGGCACCAGCGAAGCGGCGACCGAGACGATCTGCTGCGGCGCGACGTCGACGTAGTCAATCTGCTGCGGCGACGACAGCGAGAACTCGTTCTTGTGGCGGCACGACACCAACTCGTCGGTGAACCGACCCTTGGCGTCGAGCGCGGCGTTGGCTTGGGCGATGACGAACTTGCGCTCCTCGATCGCCGACAGGAAGTCCACCTGCTCGGTGACCTGGCCATCGGCGACCTTGCGATAGGGCGTCTCCAAAAAGCCGTACTCGTTGGTGCGCGCGAAGCACGCCAGCGAGTTGATCAGGCCGATGTTCGGTCCCTCCGGCGTCTCCACCGGGCAGACCCGGCCGTAGTGCGTCGGATGCACGTCGCGCACTTCAAAACCGGCGCGCTCGCGGGTCAGTCCGCCGGGACCGAGCGCCGAGACGCGACGCTTGTGGGTGACCTCGGACAGCGGGTTGGTCTGGTCCATGAACTGTGACAACTGGCTCGAGCCGAAGAACTCCTTGACCACCGCCGACACCGGCTTGGCGTTGATCAAGTCCTGCGGCGTGAGGTTCTCGCTCTCGGCCAAACTCAGCCGCTCCTTGACCGCGCGCTCGACTCGCACCAAGCCGATGCGGAACTGGTTTTCGACCAACTCGCCGACCGAGCGCACGCGGCGGTTGCCGAGGTTGTCGATGTCGTCGATCTCGCCCTTGCCGTTCTTCAGCGCGACGATGTACTTCATCACATCGACGATGTCCTGCTTGCTCAGCGTGCCGGGACCTTCGTCGCTGTCGCGGCCGAGGCGAAGGTTGAACTTCATCCGCCCGACCGCGGACAAGTCGTAGCGCTCGTGGTTGAAGAACAAGTTGGTGAACAACGCCGCCGATGCATCCTTGGTCGGCGGCTCGCCGGGGCGCATCATGCGGTAGATTTCGATCTGCGCGTCCTCCTCCGAGCGCGTCGCGTCGTCGCGCAAGGTGGCGGAGATGAACGCACCGCAGTCGATGTCGTTAGTGGCGATGGTCTCGACCTCGGCGACCTTCGCCTTGCGCAGGTCGGCGAGCAACTCGAGCGTGATCTCGGCGTTGGCGTCGGCCAGCACCTCGCCGCTTTCGGTGTCCACGATCGCGCGCGCCAGCGTGCGGCCGATGACGAACTCGTCCGGCACCTCGATCTTCTTCAACCCGGACTTCTGCATCTCGCGGACGTGGCGCGCGGTGATGCGCCGCCCGGCCTCGACCAGCACCGCGCCCTTCGCGCGGCGCAGGTCGAACTCGAGTTGCTGCCCGCGCAAACGCTCCGGCACCAAGTCCATCGTGCAGCGCTCGCCGAGGGAAATGCGGTCGTTCTCGAAGAACATCGCGAGGATTTCCTCGGTGTTGTAGCCGAGCGCGCGCAACACCACTGTCGCCTGCAGTTTGCGGCGGCGATCGATGCGGGCGTACAGCAAGTCCTTCGAATCGAACTCGAGGTCGAGCCACGAGCCGCGATAGGGGATGATGCGCGCGTTGAACAGCAGTTTGCGCGAGGCGTGGGTCTTGCCGCCGTCGTGGTCGAAGATGACGCCGGGCGAGCGGTGCAACTGCGACACGATGACGCGCTCGGTGCCGTTGACGACGAAGGTGCCGTTCTCGGTCATCAGCGGCATGTCGCCGAGATAGACCTCGCGCTCGCGCACTTCCTTGACGCGCTTGTTGCTGCCGCTTTTGGTGAAGATCTTCAGGCGCATCAGCACATGCAACGGGCTGGCGTAGATCAGCCCGCGCTGCTGGCATTCGGCGACGTCGAAGCGCGGCTTGTGCAGGTGGTACTTGACGAACTCGAGGATCACGCTGCCGTTGTAACTCTCGATCGGGAACACCGACTTGAACGCGGCTTGCAGCCCACGATCGATGCGCTGCTCCGGCGGCACCTCGGCCTGCAGGCAGCGACGATAGGAGTCCTTCTGCGTCGCCAGCAAGTCGGGCACCGGGAAATCATCCGAGCGCTTGCTGAAGTTCTTGCGGATTCGCTTCTTTTCGGTAAAGGTGTGGCCCATCGGTCGTCCCCGTGTTAACTCGTCGCCGCGCGCGCCGGCGTAAATGCGCATGCGCGCGCCGACGCAGGTTTGCAT
>JBPCXC010000363.1:0-3747 GCA_051008875.1 bacterium | reverse complement strand
GCGGAGGCTAGAACCAAGTTGCCGAGCGCGTCGGCGAATCGTCCCGACAGCATCTCGCGCCGCTTCAACTCGCCGCCGAGCAGGAACAAGGCGACGTCGGCGAGGAATGCGAACGACGCGCTCAAGTGCTCGATCGCGCGGCTGTGCGTGTTGACGATGCCGGCGCCGACGCCGCGCGTCAGCCGTCCGCGGCTCAAGCCGCATGCGCTCGAGCGGATCTTGTTGGCGGTGGTGTGCGCGAGGTGCTGGCGCGCGGCGCAGTCGAACCGATCGAGCGCGGCGTCGTCGGCGGCGTGCTCCGTCGTCGCCGCGTTGATCTCCTCGAGCAAGTACGGATGGCATCGCATCGCGCCCTGGCCGAAGATGATCAGCGAGCGCGTCAGGATGTTCGCGCCTTCGACGGTGATGCCGATCGGGATTTGCTGATAGGTGCGCGCGAGATAGTTGCGCGGACCCATGCAGATGCCTTTGCCGCCGTGAATGTCCATCGCGTCGTTGACCACGATGCGCGATAGGTCGGTGCATTGCTGCTTGACGATCGCCGACATCACCGCCGGCTTCTCGCCTGCGTCGAGCGCGACCGCCATCAGCATGCGCGCCGAGTCGATCAGATACGTTAAGCCGCCGATGCGCGCCAAAGATTCGGCGACGCCTTCGAACTTGGCGATCTCGACACCGAACTGCTCGCGGATGTTGGCGTATGCGCCGCTGTTGCGCGCCGCGACTTTGGCCGCGCCCGCCGCCGCCGCCGGCAACGACACGCCGCGTCCGGCGGCGAGGCTCTCCATCAGCATGCGCCAGCCGTTGCCGACTTGCTCGCGTCCGCCGATGACCCAGTCGATCGGGATGAACACGTCGCGCCCGCGGTTCGGTCCGTTCTGGAACGCCGCGTTCAACGGTAGGTGGCGCGCGCCGATGACGACGCCGGCGGTGTCGGTCGGAATCAACGCGCAGGTGATGCCGAGATCCACTTCGCGCGCGCCGTCGTCGCGCAGCAATCCATCCGGATCGAATGCGCGGAACGCGAGCCCGAGCAGCGTCGCCACCGGGCCGAGGGTAATGTAGCGCTTCTCCCAGTTGAGCCGGAAGCCGAGCGTGTCCACGCCGTCGTGTTCGGCGACGCAAACCACGCCGCGGTCGGGCATGCCGCTGGCGTCCGAGCCGGCCCACGGATTGGTCAGCGCGAAGCACGGCGTCTCCTCGCCGCGCGCGAGGCGCGGCAGATAACGCTGCTTCTGCGCGTCGGTGCCGTAGTGATAAAGCAACTCGGCCGGCCCAAGCGAGTTCGGCACCATCACCGTGACCGCCAGCGTCGCGCTGTGGGTCGCGAGTTTCTGCACGATGCACGACTGCGCGTACGCCGAGAAGCCGAGCCCGCCGTATTCCTCGGCGGCGTTCAAGCCGAAGAATCGATTGCGCTTGATGAACGCCCACGCCGCCGGCGGCAAGTCGTTCAACTCGGCGGTCACCTGCCAGTCGTCCACCATCGCGCAAAGTTCCTCGACCGGACCGTCGAGGAACGCTTGCTCGGCATCTGACAAACGCGGCGGCGGCGCGTTCATCAACACATCCCAGTCGGGCGCGCCGGAGAACAACTGCGCGTCCCACCACACCGTGCCGGCCTCGATCGCATCGCGCTCGGTCGGCGAGATCGGCGGCATCGACTCCTTCACCATCGCCATCAACGGCGCGCTGATCCATCGCCGCCGCAGCGCCGGCGCATAAAACAGCAAGATCAACATCGCGGCGAGAATCAACGCGAACAACGCCGACAGCGCGACGCCGACGACGCTGTGATTGAACAGCCCGACGACGAACACCGCAGTCGCGATCATCAACCAAGTGCGCAGACTTAATCGGAACCAAGTGAACACGCCCAACAGCGCGAACAACGCGAGCAAGAACAAAATCATCAGCGAACCGAAGCAGGAAAAGACAAGCGCATTATCCCACATTCCGCGCCCGGCAACGGGGTTTAACTTTCCGCGCGGCGCGGCGTAGGATGAAACGATACCCGCATTGCCCGCGAAACGATTACGGCCGCTTGCCGCGGCGGGGCGTTCGTGTTCGACTGATTCGCCAGCGCGGTCGTTTGATCTCTGGATTTCGCAGCGCCAGATAAACGGCGACGAACAACACGACCATTCCGACCGCCTCGAACAAGCGGATCAACTCGCCGTGCAACAGGTATTCGATGACGATCGCGACGATCGGCGTGACGAATGCATAGGGCGAGAGTTTGGTCGCGCCCCATGATTTGAGCAGCACCACATAAAGCACGAAGCCGAGCAAGGAGCCGACGATCACGAGCCAAGCCCACGCGTATAGAACCTGCGAACTCGCGCCGGCGAGCAGCGGCATGACTTCGTCGAAATCGACTTCGAAGGCGAACGAGAATGCGAGCGTGAGCGCGCCGCCGATGAAATTCTGCCAGCCGGAAATGGCGATCGCCGAGTGGCGGGAGAGGATCGGCTTGATCTTCACCGAGCCGTAGCAATACGATAATGTGCCGACGACGACCGCGATCAATCCGTACAACGCGAGAAGGCCCGCGCCGTCCGCGTCGTCGGTCGACAGCGAGGCGCGCACCGATGGCAGGAAGACGATGACCAGCCCGGCGATGCCGATGGCGATGGACAGCAGTCCGGCGGTTGATATTTTCTCCTTCAGCAACAGCACCGAGAACCACGGCAGGAAAATCGGAATCATTCCCTGCACCAGAATCGCCGTCAAACTGGCGGAGACGTACTTCTCGCCCCAGAAAATGAGCGAAAAGCAGATTGATATCACCAACGCGGAGAGCCACACCAAACTCGCGCCGTCGCCTTTTTTTATCTTCAATGAATCGCGCCCGTCGATGATCCACGCCAGCACGAAGATCAACACGCCGGCGACCATGAAACGGGTTCCGGCATAGAACAGCGGCGGCATCCTTTCGACGCCGATCTTAATGGCGACCCAAGTGGAGCCCCAACTCAAGCACAATGCCGAAAACAACAATACGTTGAGCATGACGATCGCACCAACTATTTTCGGCACAGAATGATGTTGGCATTCCCGAAAGCAAACTTGCTTTCTTTAAATACTTCAAAATCAGCAAAGCCGATATTATAATGACTTGGATAGTGGTTAAAAAAAACCATTTCTATACCATTCACACTGCCTGCATGCCCACAATCCGCGCCCGACCGCGGGGTTTAACTTTCCGCGCGCCGCGGCGTAAGATGAAGCGATGCTCGCATTGTCCGCAACGCTCGGCGCATCGGCGACCTTGGCGCCGAACGTCGTTTTGCGCGACGCCTCGAACGACGTTTCGGTCGTCGTTTCGCGCGTCGTTTCAAGCCGATGAGTCGCCGCATCCTGCTGGCGGATGACGACCGCGTGCTGTCCGACTTGCTGGCGCAGTATTTCACCGGCGAGGGCTATGCGGTGTCGCAGGTGTTTGACGGCGCGCAGGCGGTGGAGGCGGCGGCGCAACTTCGCTTCGATGTTATCGTCGCCGACGTGATGATGCCGCGCATGGACGGCTTCGAAACTCTGCGCGCGCTGCGCCGCGCCGATCATCCGGCGAGCGCGACACCGGTCATCATGCTGACCGCCAAAGGCGAGGCGATCGATCGCATTGTCGGGCTGGAGATGGGCGCCGACGACTACTTGCCGAAGCCATGCGACCCGCGCGAGTTGCTGGCGCGCATCAAAGCGGTGCTGCGTCGCGCCGAACGCGCCGAGTCGCATGCGCCGCCGTCG
>JBPCXC010000362.1:0-5703 GCA_051008875.1 bacterium | reverse complement strand
AGCCGGGACCGGGCGCGTGGTTCGCGTTGATGCACGGCCTCGCCGACTCGCTGAACGCATGCTTGCGCTAACCGCGCAATCGCGCTTCAATCCGCGTTCAATATGTAGTACAATCCATTGCCCGCATCGGCGCGCGAAGTCGAACACGCGCGGTCATTCACTATGGAGCATTCAGCATGATTATTTCCGAGATCCTCAGCAAAAAGCCGCTGGACAATCCCGCCAACGTGATCGCGTGCAACGACAGCGACTCGGTGCGCGACGCGATCGCGCGGCTCAGCCAGCATCGGATCGGCGCCGTGGTCGTGCTCAGCGACGAGGTCGTCACCGGCATATTCACCGAGCGCGATGTCATCGCCGGGCTGAATCGAAGCGGCGACAAGTTCCTCGCCGCGCCGCTCGCCGAGGTCATGGTGCGCAAGGTCATCGTGGTCGCGCCGTCGCAGACGGTGGACAGCGCGCTGTCGCTGATGATCGCGCATCAAATCCGCCACCTGCCGGTGGTGGACGGCGACAAGTTGGTCGGAATGCTCAGCATGCGCGATCTGGCGATGCGCCAACTCGAAGCGGTCGAGCAGACCGTCGAGTTCCTCAAAGGCCAAGTCCTGCTCGGCTCGCATCCGCTGCCGATGTAGTTGCGGAATCGCGCGCGACGGTCGCGCGATTCGATCACGCGGCGGGTGAAATAAGCCGCATCAACTCCTGCGTCGCGCAAGCCGAACGCGCATCGCGACACGCACCAACCGAATCACTCGTCGCCGATCACGACGGCAACGTCGCGCGGCAACACCATCGCGACACCACCGCAACACCGCTACCAATCGTTCCGCAACTCCCGCAGTTTCAGAAACACCGTCTGACTGTCCGGCGTCGTTCCGATCTTCGGGAACTTCAGGCGCAGTTGCTCGATCACCTCCGGGTTTTGCAAGCGGAAGAAAGTGTTCATCTCCTTCTCCCGCGCCAGCGTCGTCACCAGCGCGCGTCCCGGGTCTTGACCGGTCGCGGTTTGCAGCAACTCTTTCGCGGCGCGATTCCCCGGTTCGCGGTCTAAGGTGAAGCGCAGGTTCGCCTCCAGATATTCGTGCCCCGGATAGATCAGCGTCTCGTCCGGCAACTTCGCCAACTGCTCGACGAAGGTCTGGTACAACGCCTGCGGATGCCCGCCGGAGTGGCAGTTGCCGGCACCGGCGTTGAACAGCGTGTCGCCGCTGAACAACGCCGGCGCATCGCCGCGCGCCAGCAGGCAGACGTGGCTCATGGTGTGCCCCGGCGTGTCCAGCGCCTCCAACTCGACCGTGCCGAATCGAATCCGATCGCCCGCCGACAGCGCATCGTCCATCTCCGCTATCGCCTCGGCGGCGCCGGCATGCGCCAGCACTTTCGCGCCGGTCGCCTCGACCACCTTGCGATTGCCGCCGATGTGATCGTGATGCTCGTGCGTGTTGACCACCCGCGTGATGTTCCATCCCTTGTCGCGCGCCAGCGCGAGGCACTTCTTGTGATCGAGCGGATCGATCGCCAGCGCCTCGCCGCTTTGCGGGCAAGCGATCAGGTAGTTGAAGTTGCGAAGGGTGTTGCCGGTCCAGACTTGCTCGACGATCATGGTGGATTCCGATGCGGGTTGCGTATGGTTGCGCGCCGTAGCCGCGCGGTCGCGCAGTATAACCCGAATCGCGCATCGCCGCGCTCGGCGCCGTCGGACTCGCCATCGCCGCGCGCGCTCGGCGCAAGGTATAATGCCGATGAAAATGATGGACTGGTTACTATGCATCCCGCTCCCGCGCCACCTCTCGACCACGCTCGGTTCCGCGAACTCTGGCGGCGTTGCGCCGACCGCGCCGCCGACTCCGTTGACAACGATGCAGCGACGACCGATGTCGATTCCCTCTTCGCCGAACTGACCGGCTATTACCGCGAGCCGCATCGCCACTATCACACCGAGGCGCACATCCACGAGTGCTTGTCGCGGATGGACTTGGCGTCGCCGGCGTTGGGGCGGTCGGACGGCGTCGAGTTGGCGGTTTGGTTTCACGACGCGATCTATCAGCCCGGCGCCGCCGACAACGAGGCGCGCAGCGCGCAGTGGTTCGCGCGCAAGGCGCGCGGCGCGCTGAACCTTGAGTTGATCGGCGAAGTCGAAGGCTACATCCTCGCCACCACGCATTGCGACGCGCCGACCGAAGCGGGCGCGCGCTTCGTCGTCGATGTGGACTTGAGCGGCATGGGAATGGACGCGACCGCGTTCCAACGCGACGGCGACAACATCCGCAAGGAAGCCGCCGCGCTCGACGACGCCGAGTTCTGCCGTCGCCAAGGTGGCTTCCTGCGCAAGTTGCTGGCGCGCGAACGCATCTACACGACCGACTTCTTCCACGACCTGTGCGAAGCGCGCGCGAGAGAGAACATTCACGCCGCGCTTACGCGTTATAAAGAGGTCATCCGCGCCGCTGAAGCGTAGCGTTCGGCTTGCGCGAATCGCGGCGTGGATTGCGTTGCGTTAATTCGGATTCGAATCGGTATCCGAATCGACTTCGGCGTTCGCATCCGCATCCGCGTCGGTGACATCCGCATCCGGCGACTCATCCCAACGCGCGTTCAAGCGCATCAAGCGCAACCGGCCGTCATCGTCGAAGCGGAACAGATGCGGTCGCGTCCAGTCCGCGCGCGGGCGGAAGTCGTGCTGCATATCCCACTCGCACGCGATGCTCAGCGCATTGCGGATCACGCCCTTGTGCGTCACCGCGACCACCGGCGCGCGCGACTGCGCGATCGTCGCCAGCCACGGACGCAGGCGTTGCTGCACCGTTCGCGCGCTTTCGCCGCGCGGCGGGGTGAAGTCGAGTCCGCGCGCCGGCGTCAGGCCGAGTTCGCGGATGCGCGCCGGCAGTCGGTCGCGGCGGACGCCTTCGAAGTCGCCCCAGTCGGCTTCGGCCAACGCGTCGTGGACTTCGGCGCGCGCCCGCGGATTGAGGATCGCCGCGCTTTGCCGCGCGCGCCGCAGCGGGCTGCTGACCCAACGCGCGCGCACGAAATCGTCGCACGGCCGCGCGCGCCGCAACGCCGCCTCGCCGGCGGCGCTCAACGGGATGTCGGTGCGCCCCTGGATCACGCCGCGTTCATTCCATTCGGTGACGCCGTGACGCACCAGCGCAAGCCAAGTCATGTTGGATTCATCCGCTTGCGCGCGGTGCGGTTCAGTTCGCGCAATGCGACTCGAAGGTGAGTGTGCTCGAAGTCTTTTTTCTTGCC
Organism: bacterium; assembly: GCA_051008875.1. GTDB lineage: Bacteria > Pseudomonadota > Gammaproteobacteria > Arenicellales > Poriferihabitantaceae > JAHRAW01. The sequence continues at coordinate 2,454 of JBPCXC010000362.1, read as the reverse complement.
GTCATTTCCGCTTAGGATGCGGGGAATCCATTCGCCATGGATGGCAATCTTCACGTTGGCGGCGATGGTCGAAAGGGAAAAGAGATTCCCGCTTAACAGACTGCGGGAATGACGGCGGGGAGGCGGTGACGGGAATGACGGCGAAGGAAGGCGATGACGGCAATGACGGCGTGGGAGGCGGCGGCGGGAATGACGGCGCCAGTGAGTACGCCCGAACAATGCGATTCGACCAACCCGTTTTACTCACGACCGACTACGGATGAAGCGCGCGATCCAGCCGAACACTTCGGCGGAATCCGGCTCCATCTTCGCCAGCGACTCGAGTGCGCGGCGGTGCGTTTGCGCGCCGATCATTTGCTTGCGGCGGTCGGCGCGGAAGGCGCAGAACGCCTTGTCGAACTCGGGGTGCCCTTGGATGCCGAGCATGACGTCGTCGGCGACGAACATGCTGATCGGGCAGAAGTCGTTCGCGGCGATGGCGTGCGCGTCGGGCGGCAACTTGACCACTTGGTCTTGGTGGATGACGACCAAGTTGTAGCGTCCGTTGTCGCGCGGCGACTCGCGTTGCGGTTCGCGTTGCGGCGCGTCCATCCACGGCTGCGGCGCGGTGATGCGCGCCGACTGGATGCCGAAGCCCCAGCCGGCCGCGGCCTTGCGCGTCTCGCCGCCGAGCGCGTGGGCGATGAGTTGATGGCCGAAGCAGATGCCGACGGTCTTGCGCCGCCGCTCACGGCAACTCCGCACGAACGCGCGCAAGGCGATGATCCACGGCAGCGAATCATATGCCGCGTGGCGCGAGCCGGAGATGATGTAGGCGTCGAATGCGTCTGGTGATTCGGGCATCTCGCCCAAGTGGCAGTTCACCGCGACCGCCTCCAAGCCCGCGTCCGCCGCGCGCAAGCCGCTTTGGAACATCGCGGCGTAGGTGCCGTATCGCGCCTGCGCGGTCTCGTCCACGTCATCGCACAGCAGCAGGCCGACCCGCAACTTCGGCGTCGTCGTCGGTTTCGGTTCGTCCGTCATCGCGTCGCGTTTCATTGGCTTGCGCGTGGTTGGTTGCGCGCTGTCGTCGTGCGCGCGTTTCGATTGCGTCGTCGTCGCGCGCGTTTCGATCACGCCGTCGGCGCATACAGAAAACCCGCGCGAGTGTAGCAGGGATGGCGCGCCAAATCCGTCGTGAATTCGTCGTCGGGCAACTTGCCGCGCGGCGTCGGCGCAAGTATCATCCACGCTCCCGCCACCCACTTACCACCGATTGAAATGCTAACAGGCAGCATTGTCGCGCTGATCACCCCGATGCACGAGGACGGCGCGCTGGACTTCGAGAAACTGCGCGAGTTGGTGGACTTCCATGTCGCGCACGGCACCGACGGCATCGTCTCGGTCGGCACTTCGGGCGAGTCGGCGACGCTCGACATCGACGAGCAGATCGAAGTCATCCGCCGCACCGTCGAGTTCGCCGACGGACGCGTTCCGATCATCGCCGGCAGCGGCGCGAACTCCACCGGCGAGGCGATCGAACTGACCGCGCGCGCCGCCGAACTCGGCGTGCGCGCCTGCCTGCTGGTGGTGCCGTATTACAACAAGCCGACGCAGGAAGGTTTGTATCGGCACTTCCGCGCCATCGCCGAGGCGGTCGATGCGCCGCAGATTCTGTACAACGTGCCGTCGCGCACCGCGCTCGACATGCACAACGACACGGTCGCGCGCCTGGCGCGCATCCCCAACATCGTCGGCATCAAGGACGCCACCGCCGACATCGCCCGCGTCGGCGACTTCCGCCAACGCTGCGGCGCCGACTTCGCGATCTACTCCGGCGACGACGCCAGCACGCTCGCGCTGCTCAAAGCCGGCGGCAACGGCTGCATCTCGGTCACCGCCAACGTCGCCCCGAACGCGATGCACGCGATGTGCGCCGCCGCCCTGCAACGCGACTTCGCCGAAGCCGACCGCATCAACGCCACCCTCGACCCGCTGCACGCCGGACTGTTCGTCGAGTCAAACCCAATCCCGGCGAAATGGGCGGTGTCGCAGTTGGGCTTGGCACACGCCGGCATCCGCCTACCGCTGACTTGGCTTTCATCGCAACACCACGCACCACTCGCCGAAGCGATGCGCGTCGCGGGAGTCGTCGTTGGCAGTGAGAAGACGAAGTAGCGAGATGGCGAAGTAGCGAGACGGCGAAGTAGCCGTCTGCTTTCACGCCCCCACCGTCTTTGCGCGTATCATTTTGATACGCGCCCTGCGGGCTCGCTTCGCTCGCGAAAAAACGCTCCCGGCGTTTTTTTCCCGCAAAAATCCTCCGGTTCCGTCGTTCCCGCAAAAATCCTCCCCCCGCCGTCATTCCCGCAGTCTTTTAGCGGGAATCCACACTCGCCCCAGCGAGTGATGCAGCCCGAAGGGCTGCTTGCTTTCGATGCCGCCGGGATGTGCTATATTCCCGCCCGACATTGA
>JBPCXC010000361.1:0-1149 GCA_051008875.1 bacterium | reverse complement strand
CGCTGCGAGGAGCACGGCGGCGATGGAAACGGCGAGAATGCGCGCGACGCCTCGTATCCCCCGCGTGGCGAGACTACTTAAAAATCGTGTGGGGGTTAAAGGTTGCGGTGGTCATCGGCGGTCTCCGAGTCGGTGGGTGGAGGTTGATGTCGGGCGGGATTATAGCATATTCGACGGCGTTGCGAGTGGCTCGCTGCGCTCGCGCCGAAGAAGATGGAAAAAGATAAGAGATTCCCGCTTAAAGACTGCGGGAATGACGGCGGGAGGTGACTGCGGGAATGACGGCGGGAAGGTGACTGCGGGAATGATGGCGGGAGGGTGACTGCGGGAATGACGGTTAAGAAAAAGCGTGCTGCGCGAACACAAAAATCCACACGCCGTCATTCCCGCAAATCCCCACGCCGTCATTCCCGCGTTCTGTTGAGCGGGAATCTCTTTTTCTTTTTCGACGGCGTCGTCGCTGCGGACGAAGGCGCGCCGTCGCTACAACGCTTCGAAGTTTTTATACGCGCGGTTGAAGTCGTCCAGGTTGGCGTCGGTGTAGGCGGCGTAGTTTTGCTCTAGTTCGGAGTGGATTTCGGCGGTCATGCTCCACATCGCTTCGCGTTGATGCGACGCCGCGCGCAGCGCCTTGAAGCGTCGCCACAGCGCGTCGTCGGGCGGCGCGTGGTAGTACAGGCGCAGCATCTCGCGCTCGAGCGGCTCGGGGAAGGCGCTGTTGGAGGCGATGTTGGCGAGGTCGAACAGCGGCGTGTTGAAGCCGGCGTGCTCCCAGTCGATGATCCAGATGCGCGCGCCGTCGTCGATGAAGTTGGCGGCGAGCAAGTCGTTGTGGCACAGCGCGACCTCGACCGCGCCGACCGCGTCGTGCAGGCGTTGCGCGCATCGCATCAGCCGCGGCAACTCGTCGGCGCGGCGGCAGTCGCCTTGGTCCAGCAACTTGCGGTAGTGGCGGATGACGTGGAATACCGAGAAGCCGAGCACCGGTCCGCGCACCGCGCGCGTGCCGTCGCGGTGCAGCCGCGCGAGCGGCGCGAGGATGCGCGCGAGGTTGGCGCGCACCGCGTCCGCGTCGAGCGTCGCGCCGTCGATGAACTCCATCACCAGCGCGTCATCTTCGGCGTGCACTTGCCGCGGCGCGATGCCGAT
>JBPCXC010000360.1:0-3286 GCA_051008875.1 bacterium | reverse complement strand
GCAAAAAATCAAAGCCTGGGGCGCGCAACTCGGCTTTGCGCACACCGCCATCAGCGACATCGATCTCGGCCAAGCCGAGCGGCGACTGGCAGACTGGCTGGCGAACAACTTCCACGGCGAGATGGCGTACATGGCGCGCCACGGCGTCAAGCGCGCGCGACCGGATGAGTTGGTGGCGGGAACCATCCGCGTGATCACCGTGCGCATGGACTATCTGCCGCAGTCGATGCGCGACGCCAGCCGCGCGCTCGCCGATCCGCGCATCGGCTACATCGCGCGCTACGCGCTCGGGCGCGACTACCACAAAGTCATCCGCCGCAAACTGCAGCGCCTCGCCGACCGCATCACCGCGCGCGTCGGGCGATTCGGCTATCGCGCGCTATGCGACAGCGCGCCGGTGATGGAGAAGGCGCTGGCGCAGAAATCCGGCCACGGCTGGCTCGGCAAGCACACCAACATCCTCAACCGCGAAAGCGGCTCGTGGTTCTTCCTCGGCGAACTATACACCGACCTGCCGCTGCCGACCGACGCGCCGGTCGACGCGCATTGCGGCAGTTGCGACGCGTGCATCCGCGCCTGCCCGACCGGCGCGATCGTCGCGCCGTATCGACTCGACGCGCGCCGATGCATCTCGTATCTGACCATCGAGTTGCGCGGCGCAATTCCAATGCGCTACCGCAAGGCAATCGGCAACCGCGTGTTCGGCTGCGACGACTGCCAACTGGTCTGCCCGTGGAATCGCTACGCCAAGATCAACGCGCACGGCGACTTTGCGCCGCGCGACTCGCTCGACGCGACCGACTTGATCGAGTTGTTCGACTGGAGCGAAGACGACTTCGACCGCCGCACCCGCGGCTCGGCGATCCGCCGCATCGGCCACGCCCGATGGCTGCGCAACCTCGCCGTCGCCCTCGGCAACGCCCCCACCAGCGAAGCCGTGATCGCCGCCCTGCGCAACCGCCGCGAGCACCCGTCCGCGATCGTGCGCGAACACGTCGAATGGGCGCTGGCGGAACACGGCGCGCGCGGATAACGCGGACGCAAAGCAAGTGAAGCAGGTCGAAGGGCTGCCTGCTGTTGATGCAAGCGGGAATCGCACGACTGATTCACGCCACCGCGCCAAACCGAACATCGCCATCCGTGGACAACTAGATTGCTCGTATCATCCTGATACTCGCCCTTTGGGCTCGCGTTGCTCGCGAAAAAACGCTCCGGGCGTTTTTTTGCTCGTATCATCCTGATACTCGTCCTTTGGGCTCGCTTCGCTTGCGAAAAAACGCTCCGGGCGTTTTTTCCAGCGTCCCAGCCGGAATGGCGGCGGGGCAACGACTGCGGGAATGATGCGACAATGATGCCGCAACCCACGATTGCCACCAGTGCTCGGATGTGCTATCTTTTGCGTCCGCAATCGCAGCATGAGATTTAACGATGCTGGGCTTTTTGCTGAACACAACACTCGGCGAAAACAATCCGGAGCGCGTGTGAAAACACCAAACATCTTGCGCCGATTCGCGCATCGCTTGCTTGTGGTTTTGCTCTGCGGCATCGTTGTCATCGGCCTCGCCGCTTGCGGCGGTGGCGGTGGCGGCGGCGGTAGCGGCGGCGGTAGTCCGGACATGATGGAAAACTTGGAAAAAGAAAAGGAAGAAAAGGAAGAGGAGGAAGCAGAAGAAGCAGAAGAAGCAGAAGAAGTAGAAGAAGTAGAAGAAAACGCTGACGGCGATGACGTTAACGATGATGTCAGCGGTGACGGTGATGGCATCGGCGATGACAGCGATGACGACTCCGGGCCGGATGTTGCTCCGAGCGATTCGTCGTCAGTCACTCCGCCGCAGACGATGCCGGAGCCGAAGCCGGTCACTCCGCCACCGCCCCCCGAGCCGGTTTTTACGCCGTGCCCCGCGCCGGGGTCGGCGGAGTTGAATACACTCGATCCAAACGACTTCGCCGATTGCCGATCTGCGTTTGAAGATGCCGAGTATCGGGGTGAGTATGAAGCGCCTGGTGCAGGCAGCCTCAAAACCGAATTCAGAACCGATCGGCATCTCGAAATCATCAAAGCGTCCGCCGCGTATGCGCGCGGCGCGACCGGCGCGGGCGAAAAAATTCTCGTGGTGGACACCGGCATCCGCGAAACACATCGCGAGTTCGCCGGTGACGGCAAGTTGCAGGTCGAAGCATTGTTTCCGGACGACACGGAATACACGCTCGCCGATTCGCGCGCGCAGGCAGACCATGGAACTTCCGTCGCCGCCGTCGCCGCCGGCAATCGCGACGGTGTCGACGGCGGCAACATGCAAGGCGTCGCGTTCGACGCCGCGTTGCACTTCGCGTATCTCGATCTCCGCCCGGATGACTTTACAAATTCCCCGATTGACTTGTCCATGCGCGGCGACGACTACTACGTTGATTTCTACCAACCGATTCTGGACATCGCCGAGCGCGTCGATGCGTCCATCATCAACCAAAGTTTCGGCGTCTTCGGCGCAATATCGCTGTACGAAGAAATGGAAGTGCGCCGCGTTTTTTCAAAACTCGCCGCGGTGTTCGAACAAGCGGACACCGACGCCGCCGACCGCAAAATCTTCGTCTGGGCGGCGGGCAACGCGAAAGGGATGACGCAGGCAGACGGCGAAGACGAGCGCTACGACTCGCCGGAGATTCTTGCCGGCTTGGGCGTGCACTTCGAAGAACTGCAAACGCACGTGCTCGCCGTCGTGTCGGTGGATCAAAACGGAAAGATTTCAAGTTTTTCAAACCACTGTGGCGTCGCCAAAGATTTCTGCCTCGCCGCGCCCGGCGAAGATATCACTTCCGCGGTGGACGATGACGACGCCATGTACCACCGCGAGAGCGGCACCTCGTTCGCCGCGCCGGTGGTCAGCGGCTCGCTCGCCGTCTTGCGCGACTACTTCGACGGACAACTCGGCAACACCGAACTGGTGACGCGACTTCTGGCGACCGCCGACCGCACCGACATCTACGCCGACTCCGACATCTACGGCCGCGGCCTGCTCGACCTCGACGCCGCGACGCGACCGGTCGGCATGATCATGGCCGGACTGCCCGGCTCGCCCGGCAACCAGCCGTTCGCCGGCACCGAGTTGGCGTTGTCCGGCGGCGCGTTCGGCGCGTCGCTGCAACGGCAACTGGCGGGAGTCGAGGTCGCCGGATTCGATGCGCTCGGCGCGCCGTTCATGCAGTCGGCGGCCGGCTGGGCGACGCCGTCGCCGCGGCGAAACGGCGGCGACCGCGCCGACGCGCGCGAGGTCGCGTTGCATTCGGC
>JBPCXC010000359.1:0-1990 GCA_051008875.1 bacterium | reverse complement strand
CTCCGAATGGGGACGGCGAGTCGCCGACGCGTTCGCGCGGCAATGGCACGCGCTCGGCGGCAAGTTGGTCGCGCGCGCCGACTTTCCGCGCGGCGAGTTCGATCATTCCGCCATCATCCAAAGATTCCTCGGCTTGGAGGACAGCGTCGCGCGCGAGCGGATTTTGAGCGCGCAGTTGGGCCTCAATCTGCACTTCACGCCGCGCCGACGCGACGACATTGACTTCCTGTTTCTCGCCGCCGACGCCGCCCAAGCGCGCTCGCTGGTGCCGCAACTTCGATTCTTCCAAGCGCATGACTTGGCGTTGTACGCCACTTCGGCGGTCTATGCCGGCACGCCCGACGCGGCGCTCGACGCCGACTTGGACGGCGTCGCCTTCGGCGACTTGCGTTGGATGCTCGATGATGTCGCGCCGATGACGACGGATGCGCCGGCGCAGGACGAAGCCGCGACGTCAACCGTGGCGACGTTTGCGCCGCCGCGGTTCGCGCAGTTCATCGCGCCCGACCGACTCGCGCAAGCGGTCGCCGAAGCATCGGACGAAGTCGCGCCGGACGCGCCCGACGAAGCCGCGCCGTCGCTTGCCACTGGCATAAGCGTAGGCGCAAGCGCGGACGCCGATGCGCGCGAGTCGCGCCGGCGCTATCACAACGCGCTCGACCGCTTGTATGCGCTCGGGTTGGATAGTTACAACTTGCTGCCCGCGCTGGCGGCGTTGCGCGATGATCCGCAGCGGCGGTATTTCGGCGAAGCCGCGGACATCAGCGTGCGCGCGGACGGGAACGCGCAGCGTCATCTCGCCTGGGCGCGGTTCGAGCATGGTCTGCCGCAGCCGTTGCCGCCGTCGTTGGCGCCGCTCGCCGAAGCGCTGGACGCGCAGCCGTGAAACCCGCGCGCGAGTTACCGCCGCATCTGCATCGCGGCGCCGACGCCGAGCAGTCGGCGCTGGCGTATTTGCGCGCGCGCGGGCTGGAGTTGGTGGCGCGCAACTATCGTTGCTCGTCGGGCGAGTTGGACTTGGTGATGCTCGACCGGCGCGAGTTGGTGTTCGTCGAAGTGCGCTACCGCAACTCCGACCGCTTCGGCGGCGCCACGCGCAGCGTCGACTCCGCCAAGCAGCGCAAACTGCGCCGCGCCGGCGAGGTCTTCTTGCAGCAGCATCCGAAACTCGCGTTCACCGCCTGTAGATTCGATGTGATCGCGCTCGAGGGCGATGCGCCCGGCTATCGCATCGACTGGATTAGCGATGCGTTTTGATGAACAATAGCGCGATGAACGCAACCGCCAAGCCGTCGCATGACGAGCCGTCGCGCGCCGAGGACTCCGATGCCGAGGACCTCGCCGCGCGCGTCGATCGGTTGATGGCCGACAGCGTCGGCGCGATCGAATCCGCGCGGCGCACGTTGCCGCGCGCGGTGGCGCAAGCCGGAGTCGCGCTGGCCGATGCGCTCGCGCGCGGCGGCAAGGTGCTGATCTGCGGCAACGGCGGCTCGGCCAGCGACAGTCTGCATTTCTCCAGCGAGTTGCTGAACAAGTTCGACCGCGCGCGCCGTCCGCTGGCGGCGGTCAGTCTGGTCGCCGACGTCGCCGCGCTGACCTCGATCGCCAACGACGAGGAGTACGACGCGGTGTTCGCCAAGCAGGTCGAGGCGCTGGCGCGGCGCGGCGACGTGCTGGTGGTGATCACCTCGTCCGGCGACTCGCCGAGCATCCTGCGCGCGGCGCGCGCGGCGCAGGCCTGCGGCATCCGCTGCATCGCCTTGAACGGCAAGGGCGGCGGCGCGCTGTCGCCGCTGCTGCGCGACCACGACGGCGACAGCGGCGACGACATCGACTTGGTCGCGCCGGCGGATTCGACCGCCAGGGTGCAGGAGATTCACGCTATACTCATCCACGCCTTGTGCGAACTGATCGACCACCAACTCTTCGGGGAACTTTGAAATGACCGACCACGCGGGCGCGAAACCTGCCGCGCGCATCCTGCCTCTTC
>JBPCXC010000358.1:0-2632 GCA_051008875.1 bacterium | reverse complement strand
ACGTCAGCCACTACAACGGCGCGTTCGAGCGCGCCTTCGAGACCGAGGTCGCCGGCGTTCGGCTGCGCGCGCCGATGATGTTGATCCACACCGTCGCCGCCGGCGGCGGATCGATTTTGCACTTCGACGGCGCGCGCTATCGCGTCGGTCCCGACTCCGCCGGTGCGCATCCGGGACCGGCGTGCTATCGCAACGGCGGACCGCTGGCGATCACCGACTGCAATGTGATGCTCGGCAAACTGCAAGGCGACTTGTTCCCGCAAGTGTTCGGCGAAGGCGCGGATCAATCTTTGGACGCGGGCGTGGTGAAAGCGAAGTTCGTCGAGTTGGCGGCGCGCATCGAAGCCGACACCGGCGACGCGCGCGCGCCCGAGGAGGTCGCCGCCGGCTTCCTCGCGATCGCGGTCGAGAACATGGCGAACGCGATCAAGAAGATCTCGGTGCAGCGCGGCTACGACGTATCCGAATACGCGCTGTGCTGCTTCGGCGGTGCCGGCGGACAGCACGCCTGCCTGGTCGCCGACGCGCTGGCGATGAAGCGCATCCTGATCCACCCGTACGCCGGCGTGCTGTCGGCATATGGCATGGGTCTCGCCGACACCGTGGTCGAACGCCAGTGCGCGGTCGAAGCGACTCTTTCGCCAACGCTGCTGACCGACCTCGCCGCGCAGTTCGACGCGTTGCGACAAGAAGGGATCGACGAGTTGGTCTCGCAGGGGATTGATTGTGGTGGCGAAAAGCCAGCAGACCTTCGGTCTGCCTCACTCGCTGGCGCGAGTGTGGATTCCCGCTCAACAGACTGCGGGAATGACGGCGGCGAGGATTTTTGCGGGAATGAAGGTGACGGCGGCAACGACAACGGCAACGACCGCAACGACGGCAACGACGACGACCGCAACGACGACAACGACGACAACGACGACGACCGCAACGACGATAACGACGACCGCAATGACTCCAACAACGACTCGCCGTCAATGATTGAAGTGCGGCGTTGGTTGCACATTCGTTATCACGGCTCCGACACTGCTTTGCGGGTCGGGCACGGTGGGTTGGATGAAGTGCAAGGCGAGTTCGAGAAACTGCATCGGATGCGGTTCGGTTTTGTTTCGCCGGAGAAGGCGTTGGTGGTCGAGTCGATCGAGGTCGAGGTGATCAAGGCGGCCGAGCCGTCCACCATCGTGCATCGAGTCAACCGCGTCGCCGGCGACGCCGACGCGGTGCGGCGTTGCTATATGGACGGGCGGTGGCGCGACGCTCCGTTCTATCATCGCGCCACGCTGGCGGCGGATGCGCCGGTGGATGGCCCGGCGGTGATCCTCGATCCGACCAGCGCGATCGCGGTCGAGCCCGGCTGGCGCGCGTGCCTGCGCGACGACAACAACCTGGTGCTGGAGCGTTATCGCGCGCGCGCCGCGGTCGCTGCGGTCGGTGTTAGCGATGATGCGGTAGATCCGGTGATGCTCGAGATCTTCAACAACTTGTTTATGTCGATCGCCGAGCAGATGGGCTCGGTGCTGGAGAACACCGCGGCGTCGGTCAACATCAAGGAGCGGCTCGACTTCTCGTGCGCGATCTTCGACCGGCGCGGCGCGCTGGTGGCGAACGCGCCGCACATGCCGGTGCATCTCGGCTCGATGGGCGAGAGCATCAAGACCGTGATCCGCGAGCGCGGCGACGACATCCGCGCCGGCGACGCGTACATCCTGAACGCGCCGTACAACGGCGGCACGCATCTGCCCGACGTGACCATCATCAAGCCGGTGTTCGCCAAGTCGGTGGTTGCCAGTCGCGCGCGCGACCGCTTGTTGTTCTACGTCGCCTCGCGCGGGCATCACGCCGACATCGGCGGCACCACGCCGGGCTCGGCGCCGGCGGATTCGCGCAGCATCGAAGAGGAGGGCGTGGTCATCGACAACGTCAAACTGGTCGAGGACGATCGCTTCCGCGAGCGCGAGATTCACCAGTTGCTGACCGCCGGGAAATGGCCGGCGCGCAATCCGAAGATGAACATCGCCGACTTCAAGGCGCAACTCGCCGCGTGCGAGAAGGGCGCGCGCGAGTTGATCGCGATGGCGGCGCATTACGGCGTGGACACGGTGCACGCTTATATGCGCCATGTGCAGGACAACGCCGAGGAGTCGGTGCGGCGCGTGCTCGAGGTGCTGAGCGACGGCGCGTTCGCGTATGCGATGGACGACGGCAGTCGCATTCAAGTTTCGATCCGCGTCGAGCGCGCGAAGCGGCGCGCGACGGTGGACTTCACCGGCACCAGCGCGCAGCATGCGGGCAACTTCAACGCGCCGTCGGCGGTGGTGCGCGCGGCGGTGCTGTATGTGTTCCGCTGCCTGGTGGACGACGACATCCCGCTGAACGAAGGTTGCTTGAAGCCGATGGACATCATCATCCCGCCGCGCTCGATGATCAGCCCGCGCCATCCGGCCGCGGTCATCGCCGGCAACGTCGAGACCTCGCAGTACTTGGTGGACACGTTGTTCGGCGCATTGCAGGCGGTGGCGGCGGCGCAAGGCACGATGAACAACTTCATCTGGGGCAACGACGCGCATCAATACTACGAGACCATCTGCGGCGGCGCCGGCGCGAGCGCGCAAGCCGACGGCGCCGACGCGGT
>JBPCXC010000357.1:0-5337 GCA_051008875.1 bacterium | reverse complement strand
CCGTCGGGTCGATGCGCTGCGCCTCGAGACCGGCGTGCATCAAGCCGCGGCGATTGGATTGTATGCGCGCCTCGGCTTCATCCGGCGCGGGCCGTTCGGCGACTATGCGGACGATCCGCTGTCGGTGTTCATGGAGAAGAAGTTGCCGCGCGACGACGACTCCGCCGCGCGCGACAACTGATTGCGCGACGACTGATTGCGCGAAGCGATTCCATCATGCGCGAAGAATACGACTACATCATCGTCGGCGCCGGCTCCGCCGGTTGCGTGCTCGCCAGTCGCCTGAGCGAGGACGCCGATGCGCGCGTGCTGCTGCTCGAATACGGCGGCAGCGACGACAGCATCTACATCCAAATGCCGACCGCGCTGTCGATTCCGATGAACACCAAAAAGTTCGCGTGGCAGTTTCACACCGAACCCGAACCGCACTTGGACGATCGCCGGATGCATTGCCCGCGCGGCAAGGTCATCGGCGGCTCGTCGTCGATCAACGGCATGGTCTATGTGCGCGGCCACGCGCATGACTTCGACCAATGGGCGCGCGCCGGCGCGAGCGGCTGGGACTATCGCCACTGCCTGCCGTATTTCAAGCGAGCCGACGACTGGAAGTTCGGCGCCGACGCATACCGCGCGCAAGGCGGGCCGCTCAGCGTCAACAACGGCAACGACATGGCGAACCCGTTGTATCGCGCCTTCATCGCCGCCGGCGTGCAAGCCGGCTACTTAGCGAGCGACGACTACAACGGCCGCCGCCAAGAAGGCTTCGGGCCGATGCACATGACCGTGCGCGACGGCGTGCGCTGGTCGACCGCCAACGCGTACTTGAAGCCGGCGTTGTCGCGGCGCAACCTGACGCTGCGCACCGGCGCGCTCAGCCGGCGCATCGTGCTCGACGGCAAGCGCGCGGTTGGGGTCGAATACTTGCGCGATGGTCGTGATGATGCATGCACCGTCGCCGCCGCGCGGCGCGAGGTGATCGTCTGCGCCGGCTCGATCGGCTCGCCGCAACTGCTGCAGATCTCCGGCATCGGCCCGCGCGCGGCGTTGGCCGACGCCGGCGTCGAAGTGCGCCACGAGTTGGCCGGCGTCGGCGAGAACCTGCAGGATCATCTCGAGTTTTACTTCCAGTTCCGCTGCAAGCAGCCGATCACGTTGAACGGCAAACTGAACTGGTGGAGCAAGTTCGCGATCGGCGCGCAATGGTATTTGCGCAAGCGCGGACTCGGCGCGACCAATCACTTCGAGTCATGCGCGTTCATCCGCTCGCGCGCCGGCATCGAAGCGCCCGACATCCAATATCACTTCCTGCCCGGCGCGATGCGCTACGACGGTCGCGCCGCGTTCGACGGCCACGGCTTCCAAGTGCATGTCGGCCACAACAAGCCGGCCAGCCGCGGACGCGTGCGCATCGTCTCACCGCGACCGTTGGATGCGCCGTCGATCCGCTTCAACTATCTCGCGCGCGAAGAGGATCGCGAAGGCTTCCGACAATGCGTCAGATTGACCCGCGAGATCATCGCGCAGCCGGCGATGGATGCGTATCGCGGCGCTGAAATCCAGCCCGGCGAGCGCGTGCGAAGCGACGCCGAGATCGACGCCTTCATCCGCGGCGCGGTCGAGAGCGCGTATCACCCGTCGTGCACTTGCAAGATGGGCGTGGACGAAATGGCGGTGGTCGATCCGCACACGCGGGTGCGCGGGCTGGACGGCTTGCGCGTGGTCGACTCGTCGGTCTTCCCGATCATCCCCAACGGCAACTTGAACGCGCCGACGATCATGCTCGCCGAGCGCGCCGCCGACTTAATTAAGGGCAAAGGAATGTTGGCGCCGTCCGACGCCGAAGTGGAAGTGGCGGCGGACTGGCAAGATCGCCAGCGGTGAGTCGCGGTTAGTTCGCCTGCTGCAGTTTTTTCACGGTCGCCGGCGTCGGCTCGGTTTTGCGCCAGTAATGCACATCTTGGCGGGCGACCTTGGATGAAGCGCCGGCGTATTTGGTCAGATTAATCGCCTGCGGATAAAAACTCCACTGCGGGTGGGAAAACTTAATCGTTGTTATTTTGTGCGGCTGATGCGCCAGCGCGGCGGCGGACGAGTCGCCGGACGTTGCACGCGGATCGCGCGCCTTAATCGCCGGAAAACTGTAGGCGCCGTTGGCATACGCCTGCGCGCCGTATATTTTCAAGCCGCGCGGCATGGTGTTGGTGCTGATTTTCACGTTGTGCAGTTTGTGCGTCGGCGACATACCGCCGCCCGCCGGCACGAAGCGTCCTTTGACTTCATGCAGCCGATTGAGCGTTGCGATTTCCCGCATGAAGTTTCCTTCATCCACAAAGTCGGCGGTCAGCGACGGTCGTTTGGCGAAGGCGAACCAGCTGTCGCGCGCCTTGCGCAATGCGCTTGCGTTGGCGTCGCGCGACTTGCTGGCGTTGCCGTAAGCGAGCGGCGGGTCGGTGGCGAAGTTGTTCACGGTCAGCATGGCGGCGTAACGGTCGCCGCGCGCGGCGGCGCGGTGGTCAATGTCAAACTTGTTGGCTTCATACAGGTGGTTGGGGTGGCTGGCTTTGTAGAGGTTTTGAAAACTGATGCCAGCGCCGAACTCGTCAATCATCCACGACGGCATCGCGGCGGTGCGTTTTTCGGTCATCACAATCAACCGCTCGTTGGCGTTGATTAAACTTTGGATGGTGCGTTTGCCCAACGCCTGCGGAGGCGAGCGGTAGAGGTATTCCGACACGTCGGCGCTGCTTCTGCAGCGGTGCCCGCGACCGTGAAACGCATCCACCACGTGCCGCGTGTCGCCCGCGCCGAACGCCGGCTGTATGCGTAAGGTGATGATCTCGCGTTTGTGCTTCTCCAGAAATTTTTTGATCTGGGGCAAGAATATTTCGCAGACCCCCATCCAATGCCAACTCGCTCCGTGCGCGAGATACACGTAATAGCCCTTGCCGACGTTGCGGGTGAGTCCGTAATGCACGTCGATTTGCAGACCGCGAATGCCGTTTTCCAGTTGCGTGGCGATGCCCCATTGCTGATTCTTGCCACCCGCATCGGTGCTGGTGGCGTACATTTGCGGACTGTTGAAAGCGTTGTGCGCAATCGCCCAACTCACCTCGTCGTATTGGCGGCTGGTGTTGTTGATGTGCCGGTCGGTCCACTGCGCGTGCGCCAGCGAAGACAATAATAACAACGCCGATAACAACGCCGTCGAATACAACGCGGTCGAATACAACGCCGCGGCGCGGGACTTTTGTTTTTTCATTGTCGGCAACATCGTCTGTTCTGTATAACACCGCAGCCGGGAATTTGCAACACGCCGCGTCGCTTGCTGGTCGCGCAAAAAAAAGAGGCGACCCGAAGGCCGCCTCGCGGTGTTGAAGAACTTCGCCGGCGCGCCTACGACGTGCTCGGCTGCATCTTCTGCTGCTCGAAGTAGTCGCGCGTGACCTTGAAGATCATCGGCGCCAGCAGCAGCAAGCCGATCAAGTTTGGAATCGCCATCAAGCCGTTGAGCGTGTCGGACAGATTCCAGACGAAGTCGACTTTCTGGTTGGCGAACCACAGTATCGCCAGCACCCACAGGACGCGATAGATCATCACCGACTTCTCCTTGAACAGGAACTGCCAGCATCGTTCGCCGTAGTAACTCCAGCCGAGGATGGTGGTGAAGGCGAAAATGACCAGCGCGAAGGTGACCACGTAGTTGCCGCCGGTGAAGGTCGAGCTGAATGCTTGGGCGGTCAGCACCGAGGCGTCGGAGGCGCCGGGGGCGTTCCACACGCCGGAGGTGATGATGCAAAGCGCGGTGATGGTGCACACGATGAGGGTGTCGATGAAAGTGCCGAGCATCGCGATCAAGCCTTGGCGCACCGGGTTGTTGGTCTGCGCCGCGGCGTGCGCGATGGCGGCCGAGCCCAAGCCGGATTCGTTGGAGAACACGCCGCGCGCGACGCCGAAGCGAATCGCGGCGGCGACCGCGGCACCGGCGAAGCCACCGGCGGCGGCGACCGGGTTGAATGCGTGATAGAAGATCAGCCCGAACGCGTCGGGGATTTCGCTGGCGTTGACCAGCAGCACGACCAAGCCGGCGCCGACATACAGCACGATCATCGCCGGCACCAGTTTGCCGGCGACTTCGCCGATGCGCTTGATGCCGCCGAGGATGACGAAGCCGACCAAGCCCGCGACCACCGCGCCGGTGATCCAAGTCGGAACATGGATGACGTTCTGGATGTTGGTCGCCATCGAGTTGACCTGCACCGCGTTGCCGATGCCGAACGCGGCGACCGCGCCGAAGATGGCGAAGGCGTAGCCGAGATACTTGCCCAACTCGGGCGCGAACTCGCCGACGCCGTTGCGCAGGTAGTACATCGGCCCGCCGACAAACTTGCCGTTGGCGTCGGTCTCGCGGTACTTGACCGCGCACACCGCCTCGCCGTACTTGGTCGCCATGCCGAGCAGCGCGATCACCCACATATAGAACACCGCGCCGGGTCCGCCGAGGAAGATGGCGGTGGCGACGCCGACGATGTTGCCGGTGCCGACCGTGGCCGACAGCGCGGTCATCAGCGCGTTGAACGGCTTGACCTCGCCTTCGCCCTCGGCGGCGTCGCGCGAGAACAGCAACTTGAACGCGTAGCTGATCTTGCGCCACGGCATGAACACCAAGCCGAGCGTGAGCAGCAGCCCGGTGATGCCGAGGATGCCGAGCATCGGCGGTCCCCATGCGAACGAGTTGATTTGACTGATTATGTTGTTGAGATTTTCCATCACAATGACCTCGGTGGAGTTAGCGTGGGCAGCGGAAACGACGCGGGAGCGCGACTGGGCGAGTATCTGGCAATCGCACGGCGGAGTCAAGCCAGCCGCCGGACGGTGGTGGCGATGCGCGTATAATCGCGGCTTTGGTCGATTGCGGACGCGATTTCCGTCGTAGTTTTAGCGTGTTCATCGCGTTTTCTCTAACTCGTCGCAGAAAGTTTTTATATTACATTGAAAAATAACGAAACAAATTTCAGCGAGGCGGATTGCGCAGACTTGTGCGACACGCCGCGCGTCAGCCGCGCGCAGGTCGCGGCGACGCTCAAAGCGGCGTATGGCTTGACCGGCGCGCTGACGCGGCTCGACGGCGAGCGCGACTTGAACTATCGCCTCGACGCGCGCGACGGTCGCTATGTGGTCAAGATCGCGCATCGCCGCGAGCGCATCGAGTTGCTCGCATATCAGCGCGCGGTGTTCGCGCATCTGGCGCACGAGTCGGCGCGCGACTCGGCGTTCGCGCCGGCGCCGGTCAACGTCGATGCGCTCGACGGCGCGCCGTTCGCCGGCGTGGTCGCCGAC
>JBPCXC010000356.1:0-4213 GCA_051008875.1 bacterium | reverse complement strand
CGCCTTCGCCCATGCCCCAGATGACGCGGAACTTCTGCGGCGGGTTGTCGTCGCCCATGCTGACCATGGTGGTGATCACCAGCGTGCCGGAGTCGGACGAGGTGATGAACCAGGTCGCCAGCAGCAGCGTCGCCAGCGCCGCCATCACGGTGTTCATCCATTCCACCGTGGTCACTTGCCCGATGGTCGCGTACAGCGCTTGCGGCAGGTTCCACGCGCGCACCAGATCGACGATGCCGGCGGTGGTGCCGCCGGCGGCGGCTTGCAGTTCCATGTAGATCGCGCTGCCGCCGAACATGCACAGCCAGAAGAACGCGATCGTGGTCGGCACGAACATCACCCCGACCATGAACTCGCGGATGGTTCGTCCGCGCGAGATGCGCGCGATGAACATGCCGACGAACGGCGCCCACGAGATCCACCAGCCCCAGTAGAAGATCGTCCAGCCGCCTTGCCACGCGCTTTCGCCTTCGGCGTTCAGGGTCATGAAGCCCATCGGGATGACGTTCCACAGGTAGTCGCCGTAGGTGGTGACGAAGAAGCCCATCAGCCATTGGAACGGTCCGCCGAAGAGGAAGAAGCCGAGCAGCACGATGGACAGATAGATGTTCCATTCGCTGATGATGCGGATGCCGTTGCCGACGCCGGAGACCGCCGACAGCGTCGCCACCGCGGAGATGACGCCGATCAAAACCAGTTTGGTGGTCAGCCCCGGGTCGATGCCGAACAGGTAGTTCAGCCCGGCCGCCATCTGCGACACGCCGAGCCCGAGCGAGGTGGCGACGCCGAACACGGTGCCGAACACCGCGAGCAGGTCGACCGCATGCCCGATCGGTCCGTAGATGCGCTCGCCGATGATCGGATAGAGCGCCGAGCGCAAGGTCAGCGGGAGTTTCTTGCGGAAGCCGAAATACGCCAGGCACAGGCCGATGACGACATACACCGACCAGCCGTGGAAGCCCCAGTGGAAATAGGTCACGCGCATCGCGTGCACCGCGCGCTGCTCGGTCATGGCGTATGCGCCGGCGTGGTCGGCGAACGGATTGTTCGGGTAGTCCCACGGCTGGGTGTTGTCGAAATAGAACATCGGCTCGGCGATGCCGAAGAACAAGATGCCGATGCCGACGCCGGCGGAGAACAGCATCGCGAACCACGAGAAGTTGCTGAACTCGGGGCGGCTGTCGTCGTCGCCGAGGCGGATCTTGCCGAACCTACTGCACATCAAGTAGAAGCACGCGAACAGCATCACCGAGACCGCGCTGATGTAGTACCAGTTGAGCGCCGACTGAATCCAGTCGCGCACCGCGGAGTAGATGCCGCCGGCGAACTCGACGTTGATCGCGGTGAACACCACGAAGGCGAGAATCATGCCCTTGGAGGCAAGCCCCATCCCCGGATGCACCCCAGACCAGAAGCCGCTGGTCGAAACTCCGGCACGTTGTTGCGTATTCATAGTTATTCCCCGTTGGTTTGGTTGATAGCGAAACGCTGACGCACGCTAGCACGGACAGCGCCGGCGATTGTTATTCATTCGCGCCATTTTTCGTTGCCAGCGCGTCAATCTCGGCGATGCCGCCGACGGCGATTATGGCGTATTTACGCGCAACTCGGGGATTTATCGCCGCGCCGAAGCCGATGCGCGAAACCGCCGGCGCGCGCGCGAATGCGCCACTGGCGGCGGCGGGGAAATCGGCGGGGAAATCAACGCGCGGCGCGCCCGCCGGCGCGCCGGCGCTCAGTCGCGTCGGCGCATCAAGCGCAGCATGAACGCCAGCAGCAGCACCGCGCCGATGCCGAAAACGATGTCCGCCGGCACCCGCACCCACACCAGCGTCTCCATCCACTCGGAGTGCAGGAACTCGGCGGTGCGCGCATGCCAGTAGCCTTTCGCGAACGACGTGTAGGCTTGACTCAATCCTTGCGGCAGCAGCGACAAAAACACCATCGTCGCCAGTCCGATGTTGAGCGTCCAAAAAACCCATTTCAGCAATCGCTCCGACCACGCGCGAGTCGCCCCGACCAGTCCGCGCAGGCAGAACAGCATCAGTCCGAGTCCGAGCAGTCCATACACGCCGAACAACGCGGCGTGGCCATGCGCCGGCGTGGTCTGCAAGCCTTGCATGTAGTACAACGCAAGCGGCGGATTGATTAAGAATCCGAGCACGCCGGCGCCGACCAGATTCCACACCGCGACCGCGAGGAAGAACATCATCGGCAAGCGATAGCCGCGCATCCACGGCGCCTCGCGCTCGACTCGCCAATGGTCGTGCGCGTCGAACGCGATCAACGCCAGCGGCACCACCTCGAGCGCCGAGAACACCGAGCCGAGCGCGACCACGCCTTGCGGCGAGCCGCTGAAATACAGATGGTGAAAAGTGCCGAGCACGCCGCCGCCGAGGAAAATCATCGCGCTGAACATCACGTAGATCGCCGCGGTTTGCGCGCGCAGCAAACGCATGTGGGTGAACACCCATGCGATCCACGCGGTCGCGAACACTTCGAAGATGCCTTCGACCCAGAGATGAATCACCCACCAACGCCAGTATTCGGCGATGCTCAAATGCGTCGTGCGACTCCACGCCAGCCCGGCGCCGTACATCAAGCCGACCGCCATGGTCGAAGCGAACAGCAAGATCAGCAGATGCTTGTCTTCGCCGCCGCGGCGGATCGCCGGCAGCAAGCAGCGCGCCATCAGCACCAGCCAAAACAGCAAGCCGATGAACAACAGCAACTGCCAGAATCGTCCGAGGTCGAGGAACTCATAGCCTTGATGGCCGAACCAGAAGTTCAAGCCCGGGTCTTGAATGCGCCCCGAGATCGCCGCCCATTCGCCAACCATCGAGCCGACCGTGACCAGCAGCAACGCGACCCACAGCGCGTTGACGCCGAGCCGCTGCCACTTCGGCTCGAAGCCGCCGATCAACGGCGCGGCGAACAGCCCGGCGGCGAGCCACGCCACCGCGATCCAAGTGATCGCGAGTTGCGTGTGCCAGGTTCGGGTGAGCGAATAGGGCAGATATTCCGACAGCGGCACGCCGTAGAAATCATGCCCTTCGACCGCGTAATGCGCGGTCACCGCGCCGAGCACGATCTGCAGCACGAACAGCGCGACCACGGTCCAGAAGTACTTCGCCGTGGCGCGCATTGACGGCGTCGGGCGCAAGTCGTCGAGCGGGTTGGTCTGCGCGATGCCGTCGCGCGGCTTTTGCTCGAGTTGCCACACATCGCGCTCGCGGCAAAAGAACCACGCGAGCAAGCCGATGCCGGCGATCAACACCACGATGCTGATGAACGTCCAGATGAAGGTCATCGCGCTCGGCGTATTCGCGACCAGCGGTTCGTGCGGCCAGTTGTGTGTGTAGGTGACTTCGCCGTCGGGGCGCAAGGTCGCCGCCGCCCACGAGGTCCACCAGAAGAACGCGCCGAGCGCGCGCAGTTGCTGCTCGCCGACTTGCTCGCCGAGCGGCAATTCGGCGATCGCGTATTGTTCGCGCAGCGCGCTGAAGGCGCGGTTGTCGGCGCCGCTGCCGAACAACGCGGCGTAATGCGCGCCGACCGCGCGGATGGCGTCGGCGCGCTCGCGTCCGACGCGGATCACGCCGCTTTGCGGGTCATACGTGTTGCGCTTGAACTCGGCGCTGACTTCGGCGCGGCGCATGGCTTGCTCCGGCGCGCGCAATGTTCGGTAGTCGCCGCCGGCGCGCAGATTAAGCAGCGCCAGCGCTTCGCGATGCAGTTGGTCGGCAGTCCAGTCCGGGGCGAGATAGGCGCCGTGTCCCCAGATCGAGCCGAGTTGCATGCCGCCGAGTCGTCGCCACACATCCATGCCGCGCTGAATCTCGTCACCGCGAAACAAGATCGCGCCGTCTTCGCCGACCACCGCCGACGGCATCGGTGGCGCGTGTTGATAAATGCGCGCGCCGAAATACAGCAGCACCGAAAACGACAACGCCAGCGAGACGCCGAAGATCAGCCACAGGCGCTTGATGGTGAAAACCGAGCGGTAGTCCATATTGATCAGCGCCTCGGCGCAGGGGTAGGTCGCTTACATTATCCCGCCCGCGAGCGGCGCTTTCCTTGATATATGTCAGTTTTGCCGCGGCGCGCGCGCGGTCTCTCTCACTCTCAAAGCGTTTTCGCGCAGTCGAGCAGCGCCGCGCGCACCACACTTGCGGCGTGCTCGGGCGCGTTGCCGAGTCTTTCTTGGCGATGC
>JBPCXC010000355.1:0-2380 GCA_051008875.1 bacterium | reverse complement strand
GAGTTGTTCCATCGCGTCGCGCTCGCGCCCGGCGGCATCGTCGAGACCATCGCCCAAGGCACGATCGCCGAGGAGAACGCGCGGCTGTTCATGGCGGTGGTGCGCATGTTCGACGCCAACGTGCTCGGCATCGACGTGATCTTCGAGAAGGGCATCGAAGTCGCCGCCACCGAGCAGAAGTGCATCTTCATCGAAGTCAACTCGCGCCCGTACGCCAAGATGCATCACTTCCCGCGCTACGGCGAAGTCGAGGACTTGTCGGCGCACTACGCCGAACTCGATCGCCTCGACATCCCCGACCGGGACATCTTCTAATATGTCCGCGGCGGACGCGGCGCGCACGGCAAACGCGGCGGCGACGGAAGGCGCGCGCTGATGCGGCATCACTCGCGCATCTTCCATCTGTTCCTCGGCGTGCACTCGCTGCTGATCGGCATCTTCCCGTTCTTCATCCCGGTCTATCTGTGGAAGGAGGGCTACGTCCTCGGCGCGGTCAGCATCTTCATCGCCATCGGCGGACTCGGCTTCTGCCTCGGGCTGTGGGCGTGGGACCGCCTGCGCGCGCGCATCGACCTGACCTCGATGATCGCGCTGTCGCTGCTGCTCGAGGCGCTGCTGCTGCTGAACGTGTACGCGCTCGACCTCGACATGACGCTGCCGGCGCTGCTCTCGCTCGGGCTGTGCTACGGCGTGTACAACTGCTTCTTCTGGACTACCCAGCGCGCGTTGTTCTTCGAGATCATCGAGCCGAGCAACTCCGGGCGCAAATACGGCAACTTCCAGATCTTCGTCGGCGCGCTGCTGCAAGCCGGCATCCTGCTCGGCGGCTTGCTGCTCGAGCGCGACGACTTCTTCTACATCATCGTGCTGTCGGCCATGCTCGCGCTCGGCGGCTTCATGCTGCTGCTGGCGAACGCGCCCGAATACCCCGACACGCTGCGCCGCACCGACGCGCTGCGCCTGCGCGAAATCATCGGCTTCAAGGACGGCGACGCATCGCGCACGATCTTCGCCATCGACGGCTTCTACTTGTTCCTCGAGAGTTTCTTCTGGGTCATCTCGCTGTTCTTGATCGCGCACGAAAGTTTCACCAAACTCGGCATCGTCGTGCTCTCGCTGGCGGTGATCTTCGGCATCCTGTTCTATCTGCTGAAGAACATCATCGACCGCCTCGGCCGCAAGCGCGTGTATCAACTCGCGGTCGCGTTGTATGCGCTGTCGTGGGCGCTGCGCGCGATCACCGACGGCCGCGCCTCGCTCGAGTTGCTGTTCATCCTGCTGGTGTCGATCACCTTCGCCACCTCGATGTTCCGCTTGGTGATGAACAAAAGATTCTACGACATCGCCAAGCACACCGCGTCGCATCGCTATCTGCTGCTGAAGAGCTACTACTCGCAAGCCTCCATCTTCGTGCTGTACCTGTTGTTCGGCTGGGCTGTCCTGCCCGCCGCCGACGGCGCCGAGTTGCTCGCGCCGGTGTATTGGGCGGCGGCGGCGATCGCTCCGATATATCTATTGTACGGCGCCAAACGCTATCGCTGAACGCCGCCGCGCTTCGGCGAACGATGCGCGCTTAACCCGCCGGCGCGAGACGCTGTTCGAGGCGAACGCCAGCCTGCGCCATCGCCTCCAACTGCGTCGCCAGCGAGCCGTCGAGATCGATCGCGGCGCAGGCCGAAAGCAGCACCGTGACCTCCAAGCCCAACTCGGCCGCGTCGAGCGCCGACCAAGCGACGCAGAAGTCGGTCGCCAGCCCGGCGAGCGCGAGTTTGGCGATGCCGCGGTCGCGCAAATACCCGTGCAGTCCGGTCGAAGTCGCGCGGTCGTTCTCGAAGAACGCGGAGTAACTGTCGATGTGCGCGCGAAATCCCTTGCGCACCACCAACTGCGCGCGGGCGCAGTCCAACGCATGATGGAACGCGGCGCCGCGGCTGCCCTGCACGCAATGCGCCGGCCACAGAGTCTGCTCGCCATACGGCAGCGCGACGCGCTCGAACGGCGCCTTGCCCGGCTGGTTGTCGGCGAAACTGACATGCTCGCGCGGATGCCAGTCCTGGGTCAGGATGACATTGGCGAAGCGCGCCGAGAGCGCGTTGATCGGCGCCACCACCGCGTCGCCGCCGGCCACCGCCAGCGCGCCGCCGGGGCAGAAGTCATGCTGCACATCGATGATCAACAACGCGGCGTCGGCGCTGGCGGGATTAATCATGGCGGTCTGGCGGATGCGGTCGGCGGATGATGGCGGCGGTCGAGGTTGATTCTAACGCAAAGCCGCGACCGCGGTGCCGACACGCGCGTGCCCTATAATCCGATGCTTTTCCCACGCGATAAACCGCGCAGTCCGCTGGCACGTGATCGCGCCATCCCATTTCTTCGAATT
>JBPCXC010000354.1:0-8165 GCA_051008875.1 bacterium | reverse complement strand
CACGCTCGCCTCGGTGGAGACCAACTCAACCAGGAACCAGCGCTTCTTCTACCCGCGAAAAGAGCGCACGCGGGGGGGGTGCGCGCGCACCACATACGGCACTTCGTATTTCAGCCATTTGCCGGTGGCGCCGAGCAAGCAGACATGCGCGGCTTCCAAGCCGACTTCCTCCTGCAACTCGCGGAACGCGGCGGCGGTCACCGACTCGTGCGGGCGGACGCCGCCTTGCGGGAACTGCCAGCCGTCGCGGCGCACGCGGCGCGCCCATAGAACTTGGCCGCGGCGGTTGCAGACGATGAGGCCGACATTCCTGCGGTATCCGTCTCGGTCGATGTCGTTGTCGTCGGCGCATGGACACATGGACGGCGAGTGTATCGCCGCCGCCGGCGGCGCGCAAGGATTTAGGTCACGACGCGTCCTGCGCGCGCAAGGCGCGGCAGCGCGCACGGGCGAACTCGACGAACGCCTCCGCCGCGCGCGGGCTGAACTTTCGCACTTGGCGCACTAGCGAGAACGGACGGCGAATCGGCGGCTCGAGGCGCACCGCGCACAGCGACTTCAAGATCAACTCCTTCTCCACCGTGGCGATCGACAAGATCGAAATGCCGAGCCCGGCGCTGACCGCGCTCTTGATCGACTCGGGGCTGGTGAACTCCATGATGATATCGAGCCCGGCGCCGGCGCCACCACCGACGCGTTGCGCGGCGATGTAGTTCTCCATCACCTCGCGCGTGCCCGAGCCTTCCTCGCGGCTGATGAACGGATGCTCGAGCAACGCCGAAATCGCGACCGCGCCGCGCCGCGCGAGGTCGTGGTCGGGCGGGCAGATCAGCACCAACTCGTCGTCCCAGATGACTTCGGTGTCGAGGCTCTTGTTGTCCACCGGACCTTCGACGATGCCGACGTCGATGTCGCTGCTCTCGACCATGCGGATGATGCCGCCGGTGTTGGCGACCGCCAAGCGCAATGTGATCTCGGGGAATTGCGCGCGGTATGCGCCGAGCAGTTGCGGCAGGAAGTATTCGCCGATGGTGGTGCTGGCGCCGACTGCGAGCGGTCCTTGCGCGTCGCCGGTCAGCGCGCGCATCTCGCGCTCCATCGCACCGTATTGCGCCATGATGCGGTCGGCGTGGGCGCGCACCAACTCGCCGGCTTCGGTCAGCGCGATGCGTCCGTGGGTGCGATCGAACAGGCGGGTGTTGAACTGCGCCTCCAACTGGCGAATCTGGAAGGTGACCGCCGGCTGGGTCATATGCAGCGCCTCGGCCGCTCGGGTGAAACTGAGCAGCCGAGCGACTGTCGCGAAAACCTGCAATCTTCGATCCGCCAAAGGAAGTTCCTCGTGTCGGCGGCGGACCAATCGCCGGTGGGACCCCTTGATTTCCGCCGCGCCGCCGATATGTTATAGTAAAATCTAGCGAATCGGCGGCATCGATTTTCGGTTTCGGTTTTGACCGCGTTGGTCTTGACTGCGCTATACTGAACGTCGCCGAAACAACATTGTTTGACTCCCACCCGAGGTGACTGAAATGGTTGGATTTGAAAGAGCGATCGCCCGCGAACGGCTCGATGTGCGCGGCATCGAAATCAACAAGGTATTGAAAAATACCTACCTGTTGCTCGCCATGACGCTGCTGTTCAGCGCGCTGATGGCGGGCGTCGCGATGGCGATGAACATGCCGCCGCTCAACTTGGTCGTTACCTTGGTCGGCTGGTTCGGGCTGCTGTTCCTGACCACCAAGTTCCGCAACTCGCCGCTCGGCTTGGTGCTGGTGTTCGCCTTCACTGGCTTCATGGGCTTCACCGTCGGCCCGATCGTGCAGATCTACA
Source organism: bacterium (assembly GCA_051008875.1). GTDB lineage: Bacteria > Pseudomonadota > Gammaproteobacteria > Arenicellales > Poriferihabitantaceae > JAHRAW01. Next base: position 6,335 of record JBPCXC010000354.1, on the reverse strand, counting down.
TGACCACGATCGCCAACGGCGGGCAGTTGGTGATGACCGCGCTCGGCGGCACCGGCATCATCTTCGTCGGGCTGTCGGCGTATGTGCTCGCCACCAAGAAGGACTTCACCTTCATCGGCGGCATGCTGATGGTCGGCATCATGGTCGCCTTCATCGCCGGCCTCGGCGCGGCGGTGTTCTCCATCCCGGCGCTGTCGCTGGCGGTCTCGGCGATGTTCGTGCTGCTGATGTCCGGGCTGATCCTGTATCAGACCAGCGAGATCATCCACGGCGGCGAGAGCAACTACATCATGGCGACGATCACGTTGTACATCACCATCTACAACCTGTTCATGAGTTTGCTGCACATCTTCGGCCTGTTCGGCGGCGACGACTAAGGATTCGTTTCCGCTTGCACTTTTTCCGCTATGCGGCGTTGCGCTCGTCGCGTGTTCGCTTGCGTATTTTTATACGCGCGCTCACCCGCTCCTCGCGCGCCTTGCCTAGCGAAAAAATTGCTGCGCTCAGATTTTCGTAGTTCGGTTTAAGCGGTGGCGGTTTTCGTGATTCGGTTTTAAGCACCAACCAAAACCGATGCTATGAAAGCAATGATTTTGGCGGCGGGCAAGGGCACCCGGGTGCAGCCGCTGACCTATGAGTTGCCGAAGCCGATGATCCCGTTGCTCGGCAAGCCGGTGATGGAATACCTGGTCGAGCAACTCGCCGCGCACGGCTTCCGCGACATCATGGTCAACGTCAGCCATCTGCCGGAGTCGATCGAGAACTACTTCGGCGACGGCCGACGGTTCGGCGTCAACATCGGCTATTCGTTCGAGGGACGCATCGAAAAAGGGCGCGTGGTCAGCGAGCCGCTCGGCTCGGCCGGCGGCATCAAGCGCATCCACGAGTTCGGCGGCTTCTTCGACGACACCTTCCTGGTGGTCTGCGGCGACGCCATCTTCGACCTCGACCTGACCGCCGCGGCGCGCGCGCACTGGCAGTCCGGCGCCGCCGCCAGCGTGGTGGTCAACCGCGTCGCGCGCGAGCGCGTCTCCAACTACGGCGTGGTGCTGCGCGATCGCGACGGTCGCATCACCTCGTTCCAAGAAAAACCATCGGTCGAGGACGCCAAGTCCACCTTGGTCAACACCGGCATCTGCCTGTTCGAGCCGGCGGTGCTGGAGCAGATTCCGTCGGGCGAGGAATACGATCTCGGCTCGCAACTGCTGCCGCGGCTGATCGAATCCGACTTGGCGTTCCGCGCGATCGAGATGCCGTTCCACTGGGTTGATATCGGCCGCCTGAGCGACTATTGGAGCGCCAGCCAACGCCTGATGCGCGGCGCGCTGCGCGGCATCGGCATGCCCGGCCATGAGGTGCTGCCGCAAGTTTGGACTGGGCTGAATGTGAAGGTGGACTGGGACGACGTGCTGATCGAGGGACCGGTGTACATCGGCGCCAACTCGCGCATCGAAGCCGGCTGCGAAATCCACGGTCCGTCGTGGATCTCGCATGGCTGCCACCTGCAAGGCGGCGCGCGCATCCGCCGCAGCATCCTGTTCGAGCACACTTTGGTGCGCAAGCACGGCGCGATCGACGAAGCGGTGGTGTTCGGCAGATACTGCGTCGACAAGGACGGCGCGCCGATGCACCGCGGTGACGGCGGCGACAGCGGTCTCGACTGGGTCGGCGACGCCCGCGACCGCGCCGAACGCGAACGCGTCGCAGCGCATTGACCGCGCGCGCGCGGCGCGCTTTCGGCTATAATGCGCGGTCTTGTTTCGCCGCCTTTGTCGCTTAACCATCCGTTCACCCTTTCGTCTTTTCGTCCAGTCGTCTTTTCGTCCAGTCATCAAACCGATGCCATTCTACGAATACCAATGCACCGCCTGCAGCCATCGCTTGGAGGCGTTGCGCAAGGTCTCGGACGAGCCGCTGGTGTACTGCCCGGAATGCGGCGAAGCGAGTTTGAAGCGGCTGATCTCGCGCGCCGCGTTCCAACTCAAAGGCACCGGCTGGTACGAAACCGACTTCAAGAACAGCGGCAAGGCGCGCAAGGACTCGAGCGACGAATCCAAAGGCGGCGAATCCAACAACGCGCAACCCAACAGCGACGCGTCCAAAGGCGGCGCGCCCGACAAGCAAAGCAAACAAGGCAAGAACGACGCCGCCAAGACCCCGTCCGCCGGCGCGCCCGCGTCGGACTGACCGACCGCCCGCGTCACACCGACCGCTCCGCCGCCCCGCGCGCAACCCGCATTCCCGACGCGCCCTTTCGACCGATGCGCACGCACCTTAGCGGCGAGTTGAGCCGCGCCGACATCGGCCGCGACGTGGTGGTCGCCGGCTGGGTGCTGCATCGGCGCGACCACGGCGGCGTAATCTTCATCGACCTGCGCGACCGCAGCGGACGCGTGCAAGTGGTCGCCAGTCCAGAGACGCCGACGCCGTTCACCGTGGCCGAGCAAGCGCGCGGCGAGTTCGTGCTGCGCGTGTCCGGCGTCGTGCGCGAGCGTCCCGAAGGCACCGTCAACCCCGACTTGCCGAGCGGCGAGATCGAGATCGCCGCCGCCGAGATCGAGTTGCTCAGCCGCGCCGAGCCGCTGCCGTTCCAGATCGACGACGACGACATCAGCGAGCCGGTGCGCCTCAAATACCGCTTCCTCGACTTGCGCCGCGCGCCGATGCAGGAGTCGCTGCGACTGCGTCATCGCATCGTCGGCGAAATCCGAAGATTCCTCGACGCGCAGGATTTCGTCGACATCGAAACCCCGATCCTGACCCGCTCCACGCCCGAGGGCGCGCGCGACTATCTGGTGCCGAGCCGCACCCATCCGGGCGAGTTCTTCGCGCTGCCGCAGTCGCCGCAGTTGTTCAAGCAACTGCTGATGGTCGCCGGCTTCGAACGCTATTATCAAGTCGCGCGATGCTTCCGCGACGAGGACTTGCGCGCCGACCGCCAGCCCGAGTTCACCCAGTTGGACGTCGAGATGTCGTTCGTCGAAGAGGACGATGTGATGGCGTTGATGGAGCGACTGATGATTGATGTGTGCGCGCGCGCCGCCGGCGTCGAACTGCCGGCGCCGATTCCGCGCATGACCTACGCCGAGGCGATCGCGCGCTACGGCAGCGACCGCCCCGACCTGCGCTTGCCGCTCGATTTGATCGATGCGACCGACCTGATGCGCGCGGTCGAGTTCAAGGTCTTCGCTGCCCCCGCCAACGCCGCCGACGGCCGCGTCGCCGCCCTCAACATCCCCGGCGGCGCCCGCCTGACCCGCGCGCAAATCGACCACTACACCGAGTTCGTAAAACCCTTCGGCGCGAAAGGTTTGGCGTATATTAAAATCGGCGACGGCGACGGTAACAACGTCGGCAAAGTTAATCGCGACCAACTGCAGTCGCCGATCGTTAAGTTTTTGCCCGATGACGTGCTCGAAGTTTTGCTCGAACGCACCGGCGCCGGCGTCGGCGACTTGATCTTCTTCGGCGCCGACCAAGCCGACATCGTCAACGCCGCCCTCGGCGCCCTGCGCCTCGAGATCGCGCGCGACTTAAGTTTGATCGAACCCGGCTGGCGACCGCTGTGGATCATCGACTTCCCGCTGTTCCTGCGCAACGACGACGCCGACCGCTGGGAAGCGATGCACCACCCGTTCACCGCCCCGCGCGCCGAGCACGAAGACCGATTAGAAACCGACCCCGCACAAGTTTTATCGCGCGCGTATGACTTAGTGCTAAACGGCACCGAACTCGGCGGCGGCTCAATCCGCATCCACCAAACCGACCTTCAACAACGCGTCTTAAAAACGCTCGGCATCGACGCGCAGCAAGCGCAAAACGAGTTCGGCTTCCTCCTCGACGCCCTGCAATACGGCGCCCCCCCGCACGGCGGCATCGCCTTCGGCATCGACCGCCTCGCCGCCATGCTAACCGGCGCCGACTCCATCCGCGACGTAATCGCCTTCCCCAAAACCCAAAAAGCATCGTGCTTGCTGACCGAAGCGCCAAGTGCAGTGGACGAAGGGCAGTTGCGGGAGTTGGGGTTGGCGGTGAAGAAGCCACGGACGGACCGCACGGCATAGTTGATATGGCGGCGCGGGGAATCAATTCGGCATCGCGTGATTCCTGATCTTCGACTGCGCCTTTGACCCGGGCATTGGCCATGCAGCGCGCGCAATACTCCGACGCCATCGAGGATTTCACCGACCGCGACGATGACGCGATTCTCGGCGCGCTGGCTCGCGAATCTGCGTTTTCGATCGAGCACGCGCAGAACAGCGCGTGGCGCGAGCAGATTGCGATTATGAAAACCGCGCTGCAGGCGTATCGCGGGCGCGGCAAGGTTTATTTCGAGTATGACATTCCGCGGCTCGGACGACGGATTGATGTGGTTGCGGTGATCGATCAAGTTGTTTTTGTGATCGAGTTCAAGGTCGGCGCGGGCAAATACGAGGCGCATGCGATCGATCAGGTTTGCGACTATGCGCTCGACCTGAAGAATTTTCACGAAACCAGCCACGCGCCGATGTTGGCGCCGGTGCTGGTGGCGACCGCAGCCGAGCGCGAATCCCGCCCGCTGGCGTGGTCGCCGGGCGATGACAATCTGCTTGCGCCGCTCCGCGCCAACGCCGACAACCTCGGCGAAGAGATTGCGCGCGTGCTGGAATTCGCCGAGGGCGCGACGATCGCGCCGGATGAGTGGGAGCGCGGGCGCTATCAGCCGACCCCGACGATCATCGAAGCGGCGGTCGCGCTATACGGCGGGCATGCGGTCGAGGAAATCTCGCGCAACGACGCCGGCGCGGTCAACTTGCGCGACACCTCCGACACGGTCGCGGAGATCATCCGCTCGGCGAAGGAGCATTCGCGCAAGGCGATCTGCTTTGTCACCGGCGTGCCGGGCGCCGGCAAGACCTTGGTCGGGCTGAATATCGCCACGCTGCACAACGACAACGACAACGATCTTTACAGCGTGTTCCTGTCCGGCAACGCGCCGCTAGTCATGGTGCTGCGCGAGGCGCTGGCGCGCGACAAAATCCGGCGCCAAGCCGAGCAAGGGGATCGCTTGACGAAGAAGAAGGCGCGCAGCGCGGTGCAGACGTTTATTCAGAACGTGCATCATTTCCGCGACGAATGCTTGCGCAACACTCACCCGCCGCATGAGCATGTCGCGCTTTTCGACGAATCGCAGCGCGCTTGGAATCATCGGCAAACCGCGTCGTTCATGCGCCGCAGAAGAGGAATCGACAACTTCAAGATGTCCGAGCCGGAGTTTTTGATCTCGTGCATGGACCGCCATCAGGACTGGGCGGTCATCGTTTGCTTGGTCGGCGGCGGACAGGAGATTCACACCGGCGAAGGCGGCATCGGCGAATGGATCGACGCGCTGATCGAGAAGTTCCCGCATTGGCGCGCGTATGTCTCGCCGCATCTGAACGACCGCGAATACGCCGCCGGCCATGCGTTGTCGAATTTGCGCGGGCATGAAAGGACGGCGTTTAAAGAAGAGTTGCATCTATCAACATCACTGCGCTCATTCCGCGCCGAGCGAGTCTCGATGTTGGTGAAGCAAGTCTTGGACTTGGAGCCCGACGGCGCGCGGCGGACGCTGCGGGATATGCGGAAATATCCGATCGTGTTGACGCGAAGTTTGCAGACCGCCAAAACGTGGCTGCGGGACAACGCGCGCGGCTCGGAGCGCTACGGCATGATGGTTTCCTCGCAGGCCGAGCGCTTGCGCCCGCACGCGATCGATGTGCGCCCGAGCATCAATCCGGTGCATTGGTTCTTGCACGAAAAAGAGGATGTGCGCTCTTCGTACTATCTTGAGGACGTCGCCACCGAATTTGATATTCAAGGATTGGAGGTTGATTGGGCTTGCGTAACTTGGGACGCCGATTTCCGTTTCAGCACGCAAGGCTGGGAGCATTGGTCGTTCAAAGGCTCGAGATGGAATCACATTCGCAAAGAGGAACGGCAGGACTATCAAAAGAACGCCTACCGAGTACTGCTGACACGCGCACGACAAGGAATGGTGATCGTAGTCCCCGAAGGCGACCGCAACGATCCGACCCGCGATCGCGCTTATTACGATCCGACTTTCGACTACTTGCAGCAAATCGGCTTCGCGGTTTTGGATTGATCGCGTCGTCGAACTTCGCAACCTGCGTTATAATCCCACCACCCCCACCCACCCCCTATCCCAATGGCCGGTCACAGCAAATGGGCCAATATCAAGTTCCGCAAAGCAGCGCAGGATGCGAAGCGGGGGAAGGTTTTCACTAAACTGATCAAGGAGATCACCGTGGCGGCGCGGTTGGGCGGGGGGGATGCGGATGCGAATCCGCGGTTGC
>JBPCXC010000353.1:0-4533 GCA_051008875.1 bacterium | reverse complement strand
ACGTGGTGGTCACCGACGAAGTTGTGGAGAAGGTCGAAGCGCTGCCGGCGGTGCCGACGGTGCTCGCCGAGCCCGCTGCGTTGACCATCGCCAACTGCTCGGGCGACAAGTCTTTGCTATCGGCCGGCGGCGTGATTGGAATGTAGATCTTGTCTTTGCTTGCCGTCACCACATTGACGGTGGTGCCTTGCCACTCGAACCAATCGAGCCCCGCCTTTTCGAGCAACGCTTTGGCGACATCATTCGGGTTCGCCCGCAGTTCGCGCCGAAACTCCGGTTGCATCAACATGTCTTGATCCGATCGGAATTGGTTGAAGCTGAGCTCTAAATTTTCAAAGCCTGTTGATTCAGTCGTCATAGGATTTTCTCCTCAATAGATGATTGCCGAAACGGTTTTACCCCCCTCTTCCCCCATTTTGCAAGCCAAACGGCGATGTGCTATCAACCTTTACTATACGCATTCGCGCACGGCGGCACACCGGCACGAGTTGATGGCATTGAAACTCAACCTACTTTTTCGACCACAAAATCCCATACTTCATGCCCCAGCCGTCGGCCGCGGCGTTCGAATTTGGTGGTCGGGCGGGGTCGGTTGCGGGTGAATTGCCTTGCGCCGGATTGGTTTTGCAGGCGTGGCGATTGCTGCAGCAACTCGAGTGCTTGTTCGGCGTATGGGCGCCAGTCGGTGGCGAAGTGGAAGGTGCCGGTTGGGATTAGTTTGTCGGCGACGAGGTTGATGAATGGCGGTTGCACGATGCGGCGTTTGTGGTGTTTTTTCTTGGGCCATGGGTCGGGAAAGTACAGGTGGATGGACGCAAGCGAGTCGTTTGCGATCGCGGTGGTCAATAGTTCGACGGCATCGCCGCAGAACACGCGGACGTTGTCGAGGTCATGCGCTTGAAGTTGCAGCAATAATCGGCCGACGCCGGGGCGATGCACTTCGGCGCCGATGAAGTTGTCATTCGGGTTTTGTCGCGCGCATTGCACCAGCGCGTCGCCGTCGCCGAAGCCGATTTCGAGATGGGTCGGCGCGACGCGTGCGAATGTTTCGCGCAAGTCGAGCGGCGCATCGCCGGTCGCTGGCGCGGTGATGCGATAGCGCGGCAACAGTTCGTCCAACGCGCGCCGCTGCCCTTTGGTCAGCCGTCCCTCGCGCAGCACATAACTTCGCACCGGACGGAATGTAGCGCGCGAGTCGGTCATGCTCGATGCAACAGCGGCGGCAACATCAACGCGACGGCGACGGCAATATCAACCGCGACAACAACGTCGACAACATCAACGGCAACAGCAGCAACAGCAACATCGGCAACAACATCGGCACCGACAACAACATCAACACCACCACCGCCCGCCAATCAAAACCCGCCACGCGAATCGAATCCCGCACTCAACCCCCGCACCCGACGCCGCCTCAATCCAACCCGCGCTCACTTCCGCGCCGCCTTGATTCGCTCCCACGCCGAGCGAATTTCATGCGTCTTTTCGTTGGCGAGTTTAATCATCTCCTCCGGCAGTCCCTTCGACACCAGTTTGTCGGGATGATGCCGCCGCAGCAGTCGGCGATACGCCGTGCGCACCTCCGCCAGCGGCGTGTCCGCGCTCACGCCGAGGATGCGATAGGCGTTGGCCAGCGACTCCGCTCCGCCATCCGCGCGCGCGTCGCCATGCGCGCCGAGAATCAGATTGATTAACTGCGCCAGTTGCTCGCGCGCGACGCCGAGTTGTTGCGCAACCCGTTGCAGAATCTCGCGCTCCTGCGGCGCGATGTGTCCGTCGGCGAGCGCCGCTTCGATCTGAATCTCCATGAACATCCCGATCAAGTCGCTGCGGCGATGGCATTCGCGCCGGAACTGCGACAGCACTTCGTCGATCTCGAAGCCGGCCGACTTGCCCTGGTCGAACAGCGACATTGCCAGTCGCCGCTGCGCGCGGTCGAGGCGCATGTGCGACATGACGCGCTCGGCGAGCGCGATCTCGTCGCGGCTGACGCGACCATCGGCCTTGGCGATATGCCCCATCACGGCGAAGGTCGCGGTGAAGAACGCCGCCTGCACGCGCTCCTGATCGCCGGCGCGCAACCCGGCCGACTCGGGCGCGTCCCGCGCGTCGAAGCGATGCCCGAACGACACGCCGAGCAACGCGCCCAGCGGTCCGCCCAGCATGAAGCCGAACGCGCCGCCGACCAACTTGCCCCACCACGCCATTACGCGGCGACCGGCGAGTGGTCCGCGCAGACGCGCGCTTCGGCGTGCGGCGACACTTCGGCTTCGACTTCGGCTTCGGACGACATCGGCGATGATGGAGCGAGTGAACGGGACGATGGAGCGGGTGAACGGAATCGAACCGTCATCATGAGCATGGGAAGCTCAGGTAATAACCATTATACGACACCCGCGGCGGACAGAGTATAAGCCCTGCGGACGGCGAGCGGGAAGTGCAACTTCGGCGTCATCTCTCGCGCCGTCATTGCGGCAGTCTGTAAGCCGGAATGACGACGGGAGGCGAGCGGCAATCCACGCCCCGTGCGCTATACTTCCATCCATGCACAACGCCCGCGAAGTTTATGTCATCGACGGCTGCCGCACTCCGTTCTTGAAGGCGGGCGCGCCGGGGCCGTTCGCGGCGGTGGACTTGGCGGTGGCGGCCGGGCAGCCGTTGCTGGCGCGTCAGCGATTCGCGCCGGCGGACTTCGACGAAGTCATCCTCGGCTGCGTCGGACCGAGCGTCGAGGAGGCGAACATCGGGCGCGTCGCTTCGCTGCGACTCGGCTGCGGCGATGCGACGCCGGCGTGGACGGTGGCGCGCAACTGCGCCAGCGGCATGCAAGCGCTCGACAGCGCCGCGACCAACATCGCCGCCGGGCGCGCCGACTTGGTGCTCGCCGGCGGCACCGAAGCGATGAGCCACGCGCCGGTGCTGTTCAGCACGCAGTTCGCCGCGTGGCTGGCGCAATGGGCGCGCGCAAAAACGGCGACGCAAAAAATCAAAACCCTCGCCGCGCTTAAATTAACATCGCTGACGCCGGTCATCGGCTTGTTGAAGGGACTGACCGACCCGGTCGCGGGCGTCTCGATGGGACAAACCGCCGAGGAAGTCGCGCATCGCTTCGGCATCGACCGCGCGGCGATGGACGCATTCGCCGCGCGCAGCCACCAACGCCTCGCCGCCGCCACCGACGCCGGCGTGTTCGACGATGAAATCGTTCCGATCTTCGACTCCGCCGGCAACTGCCACCGCGCCGACACCGGCCTGCGACGCGACTCCAACGTCGCCGATCTCGCCAAACTCCGCGCGGTGTTCGACCGTCCCGCCGGACAAGTGACCGCCGGCAACAGCGCGCAAATCACCGACGGCTGCGCTTGGCTCGTTCTCGCCAGCGCGCGCGCGGTCGAACGCCACGGCTTGACGCCGCGCGGACGCTTAATAGACTGTTGCTGGGCCGGACTCGACCCGCGGCAGATGGGACTCGGCCCGGTGCACGCCAGCACGCCGCTGCTGCAACGCGCCGGCTTAGCCCTCGCCGACATCGACTACTGGGAAATCAACGAAGCCTTCGCCGCGCAAGTGCTCGGCTGCCTCGCAGCGTGGCGCTCGGACGCGTATTGCCGCGAACAACTCGGACTCGACCGCGCGCTCGGCGAACTCGACCAAGACCGCCTCAACCTCGACGGCGGCGGCATCAGCCTCGGCCACCCGGTCGGCGCCAGCGGCGCGCGCATCGTGCTGCACGCGCTGCGCGTGCTCGAACGCGAACGCTGGAGCCGCGCCATCGCAACCCTATGCATCGGCGGCGGCCAAGGCGGCGCAATGCTGATCGAACGCATCGCCGAATCCGCGTGAGCGGTGATCGAGTCGCACGCTTGAGTCACGAGCCATGACGCAACTGAACAACTGGCGAATCGAATTCGGCAAAGCCGAATCGGGCGACGGTGAATTCGGTGACGGCGAATCGGGCGGCGAATCGGGCGACGACTTCTGCCAATTGATTCTGAACAAACCGAACGCGCGTCAGAATGTGTTGTCGGCGGAGGTCATCGCCGAACTCGACTCCGCGTTGGACGAGATCGAGCGCGTTGCGCCGGCGGGGGTGATTGTGCGCTCGGCGAAGGACGGCGGCTTCATCGTCGGCGCCGATGTCGGCGAGTTCGGCGCGATCGAATCGATTGATGCAGCAACGCGGATGATCGAGTCCGCGCACGGCGTGTTCAATCGACTCGAAGCGTTGCCGATGCCGAGCGTCGCGCTGATCAACGGCCATTGCCTCGGCGGCGGGCTGGAACTCGCGCTCGCCTGCGACTACCGCGTCGTGTGCGAACGACCGACGATCCGACTCGGCTTGCCGGAAGTGCTGCTCGGCATCCATCCCGGCTTCGGCGGCTGCGCGCGGCTGATCGAGTTGATCGGCGCGCCGGCGGCGATGGGGATGATGTTGAGCGGTCGCGCGATCGCACCGCGCGCTGCGACGCGCATCGGGCTGGTTGACTTGGTCGCGCCGCAGCGGCAACTGCAACGCACCGCGCGGCATATCCT
>JBPCXC010000352.1:0-3472 GCA_051008875.1 bacterium | reverse complement strand
CGACAAGCAGTTCGTGCGCGATTATCTGGAGACGCTCGACTGGGACAAGACCGCGCCGGGACCCGACTTGCCGGCGGAGATCATCGCCCGCACCGCGGAGAAATACGCCGAAGCCGAACGCGTGCTGACGCGAGATTGAGCGAGCGCTGCGGTCAACGGCGCGGACGATGGTGCGCGTCAAGCAACGCAAGCGACAACGCGCTAGAGTATCTCCAGCAGCGACGAGAAGAATCCTTGCTTGCGCTCGCCGCGGATGGCGATGCCGAGCGCGCCTAGGTTGCGCTCGAGTTGCGCCTTGCCGTCGGCGCCAAGATATTCGCTGTTCGGGAAGTTGAGCGCGAGCACGCGGCGCGCGTCCTCGGCCAGATCGTCCAACCCGATCGCCTGATAGGAGAACTGCAGCAGCCCCAGCGAGTCTTCGACCGCCGCGGTCTCAGCGTAGGTCTCGATGATGCCCTTGGCGCGGTTGACCACGGCGACATGCGCGTCGCGCGAGTAGTAATACGCCGCCACCACCAACTCGTGCTTGGCGAGCGATTCGGTCAGATCGCGCGCGCGCGCGCGCGTCGGCGGCGTAGCGGCTGTCCGGGAATCGCGTGTACACATCGGTGAACGCGTTGAGCGCCTCGCGGCTGATGCTGGCGTCGCGGTCGCTCAAGTCGTCGCGCCCGGTGAGGCGGCCGAACAACGAATCGTCCTGCTGATAGTTGGCGAGTCCCTTCAAGTAATAGGCGTAGTCCACCGACGGATGCGCCGGATGCAACTTGATGAAACGCTCGGCGGCGGCGATCGCCAGCCCCGGTTCGTTGTTGCGATGATGCGCGTAGATGGTGTCCAACTGCGCCTGCTCGGCGTGCGCGCCGTATGGATATTTCGCCTCCAGCGCGCGCAACTGCTCGACCGCGGTCAGCCAGTTCTTGCGCTCCAAACTCTCTTTGGCGATCGCGTACAACTCCTCGGCGGTGGCGTCCGAGTTGTCTGCGCTACGCAGCGCGGAGCAACCGGGAAGCGCGGCCAACACGGCCAACGCCAGCGGGATGATGATCCAGTGTCGGGTTGGCATGGGAATCGGAATCCGTCGTAGAATGAATTCGAAGCATCGCCGGGCGATGCCAAGATGCGGGCGCGCCTGGGCGATACCAATGGCCGATGTCGATGCACGAAAGCGCATTCTGCCACAACTTTGCGCCAGATATAATCCCATCGCGCAACCGCCCATCGCCGACCCGAAGCATCGCCCAGCCGCGCCGCGCAAGACCGAATGATGCCCGATCCCGACACCCCGCTGCTGCTCGAGATGCAGCCGTCCTGCGCCGGCATGCGCCTCGACCGAGCGCTGTCGCAGTCGTTGCCGGAGCATTCGCGCGCGGCGATCCAGCAGTGGCTGAAGCAAGGGCTGGTGCGGGTGGACGGCGCGCCGGCGAAGCAGTCGCTGCGCCTCGCCGGCGGCGAGCGCGTGACGATCACGCCGCCGCCTGCCGATGCGCCGGCGGATGACGCGGCCGACGCGCCGGCGCAGCCGATGGATCTCGACATCATCCACCACGACGCCGACATCGCGGTGATCAACAAGCCACCCGGGCTGGTCGTGCATCCGGGCGCCGGGCGCGCCGACCGGACGCTGCTCAACGCGCTGCTGCATTGGGACGAGTCGCTGCGCGCGCTGCCGCGCGCCGGCATCGTGCATCGCCTCGACAAGGACACTTCCGGGCTGCTGGTGGTGGCGCGCAACGAAGCCGCGCGGCGGCGGCTGATCGCGCAACTCGACGACCGCAGCATGGCGCGAAGTTATCTGGCGGTCGCCAACGGCGTGATGGTCGCCGGCGAGCGCATCGAGCAGCCGATCGGACGCCATCGCCGCGACCGCCTGCGCATGTGCGTGACCGCGCGCGGCAAGGCGGCGGCGACGCGCATCCGCGTGGCGCAAAAATTCCGCAGCCATTGCCTGCTGCAAGCCGAGTTGGAGAGCGGCCGCACGCATCAGATTCGCGTGCATTTAAGTTGGCGCGGCTTCGCGCTGGTCGGCGACTCGCTTTACGGCGCACGCGTGCGCCTGCCGCCCGACTGCGGCGACGACCTGCGCGCGACTCTGCGCCAGTTCAGTCGCCAAGCATTGCACGCCGAGCAGTTGTCGCTGCGCCATCCACGCGACGGCGAACAACGCCACTGGCGCCAGCCGATGCCGCATGACTTGCAGCGTCTAGTCGCGCAACTGACGGAAGATTGCGAACGGCATCGACGAAGCGGCGAATGAACGAAACGGACGATGCGCGCATCGCCTTCATCGCCTCCATCACGGCACGCGCCGCGCCGTGATCAATCAAAGCGCAGCGAGAAATCAATCGCCTTGAGATGCTTGGTCAGCGCGCCGATGGAGATGTAGTCCACGCCGGTTTCGGCGATGCGCCGCACTCGGCGCAGCGAGACGTTGCCCGAGGCTTCGAGTTTCGCGCGTCCGCGCGCCAACGCCACGCCCGCGCGCATTCGGCGCAGGTCGAAGTTGTCGAGCAGGATGCGGGTCGCGCCGGCGTCGAGCGCTTGGCGCAACTGGCGCAAGGTTTCGACTTCGATCTGCAGCGCATCCTCCGGCGCGGATGCGCGGGCGCGGGCGATCGCGGCGGCCACCGAGCCGGCGGCGGCGATGTGATTCTCCTTGATCAGGATTTGATCGTACAGTCCGAAGCGATGATTGCATGCGCCGCCGACCGCGGTCGCGTATTTCTGCGCCAAGCGCAAGCCTGGAAGAGTCTTGCGCGTGTCGAGGATGCGCGCGTTTGCCGCATCGGCCACCGCATCAACGTAATGCCGCGTCGCGGTGGCGGTGCCGGACAGCGTCTGCAGCAGATTGATCGCGGTGCGCTCAGCGCTGAGCAGCGCGCGCGCGCGACCGGCGATCGCGCAGACTGAATCGCCGGCGCCGAGGTGGTCGCCGTCGGCGCGCAGCCAAACGATCTCGACTTGCGGATCGAGTTGATGGAAGGCTTGCTCGAACCACGCCGCGCCGCACAGCACCGCCGCCTCGCGGCAATGCAGATGCGCCGAAGCGCGCGCCGCCGGATCGATCATCGCGGCGGTCAAGTCGCCGTCGCCTAAGTCTTCACGCAACGCGTCGCCGACCAGTTTCTCGATCGCCGCTGCGGGCGGCAACGGCACGTTCACCTTCGCTGCGGGGCTTGGCATGCGCGCATTATAGCCGCCCGAGCCGCCTGCACCGAGGGTGGCGCCGAATTTGCTATACTCCGCAGCCGCGATGCAGCGACCATCCCGGAGCGTCCGCATGCACGATGACACACTGAAGAATTTGTGGCTGCTGCTGCAGCCCGCGCTGCGGCGCCATGGCGACAATCCGGCGTGGATCTGCCGCCAGCGCAACGGTCGGCGAATCATGACCTATCGGCAACTGCACCACGCCGCGCTCGCGATCGCCGCCGTGTTGCGTCGCCGTGGCATCCGCGATGGCGACACCGTCGCC
>JBPCXC010000351.1:0-3475 GCA_051008875.1 bacterium | reverse complement strand
AGCACGGTGCTGAGGGGGGGAAAAATCGAAAGGCACGAGAAAAGCAACAAGAAGTCTGGGAACAGCACCTCGACGCGATGCTGCGCGCGCCGCCGGCGGCGCAGCCCATGCACCGCGACGATCAACGCCGCCGGCACGCCGATGAAGAACAGGCAGAGGACGAGAAGAGCATTCATCTGCGCGGCATTGTGCTTAAAACAAAACAGCGCGACAACCGCCGCGGGGGGTTCGCTTGCGCTTGCGGCGAGTTATGCATAAAACAACCTTTTTTCAGATCCCAACATCTTTGTGCGCATCATCCTGATACGCACCCTGCGGGCTCGCTACGCCCGCGAAAAATCGCTCCCGGCTGTCTTTGTGCGTATCATCCTGACACACACAATGACGGCCGGGGTGTGAGCGCGTCCGTCGGACTGCTTACACCTGCGCCGATTTACACCCGCGACGATTTACAGCAGCGACGATTTACAACTGCAACGGAATCCGCTGCAGCGTCGCGGTGCGGAACGATTCGCGTTCTGCGTCCGGCATCGGGATCAAGCCGCGGTCGGCGAGGTAGCCGTCTTCGCCCCAGGTGTCCTCGTCGGTCAACTCGAGCATGAACTCGGACATGCCGGCGATCGCGTCGAGGTGCGCCGCCTTGGCATAGACATACAGCGAGCGCGAAATCGGATACGAGCCGTCGGAGATGTTTTCGAACTCGGGCGCGACGCCCTCGACCAGCGAGCCTTGCACCAGGTCGCTGTTTTGGTCGAGGAAACTGAAGCCGAAGATGCCGAGCGCGTTCGGGTTGTTGACCAGTTTCTGCACGATCAAGTTGTCGTTCTCGCCGGCTTCGATGAACGCGCCGTCCTCGCGGATGCCGTGACAGATGGCTTTGTACTTCGACTTGTCGGTCTTCTTCATCGCCGCAATCCACGCGGTCTTTTTGCAACCGCCTTCCATCGCCAGTTCGACGAAGGCGTCGCGCGTGCCGGAAGTCGGCGGCGGGCCAAGCACTTCGATGCGAGTCGCCGGCAGTCGCGCGCTGACCTCGGCCCACGTCTTATGCGGATTCGCCGCCAGCGTTTCGCTGCCGTCGGGATTCGGAATCTGCTTCGCCAGCGCGAGGAAAATCTCGGCGCGAGTCAGCGCGATGCGATCGGCGACGTTGCTGTTGGCGAGCACGATGCCGTCATAGCCGATCTTGATCTCGATGATGTCGGCGACCCCGTTGCGCTGACACTTCTCGAACTCGGAGGCTTTCATCCGCCGCGAAGAGTTGGTGAAATCAGGATGGGTCTCGCCAACGCCGGCGCAGAATAGTTTCATGCCGCCGCCGGAGCCGGTGGCCTCGATGATCGGCGTCTTGAAGTCGGTTGACTTGCCGAACTTCTCAGCGACCACGGTGGCGAACGGATACACCGTGGACGAGCCAACGATGCGAATGCTGTCGCGCGCATAAGCCGGCGCGATGGACGCGACGGCGAGGGCGAAAGCGAATGATACAGCAAGTACAGCGGATACAGCACGCGCAACGTTAGCCTTAGCCGCGCACGAGCGGATAGATATAGTCATAAATTTAACTCGAAGTTGGTTGAGGTTTGACACGTAAAACACGCATTAAAAAGACAAAATGAAAGCAGTTGCGCGCGACCAGTTAACCCGACCTGCTACGAATACGCGACTGCCTTATAGGTCGCTGGGTGGTTTTGCTACGAACTAGAATCAATTGATACAGCATTAAACGACAAAACAAAATCATCAATTCCAAGTCCGCTACTGATGCCAACCTGCGACAGATTGGAGTGTAGCAAGTGTTTTAGAAATTGCAACCTTTTGGGTCTGGTTTTTAATTTTTTTGCAACGCGTGAAACAAATATATGAAACCGATATGTAAAACAAACGCATCAAGCAGCCCTTTTTCCGCATCTCCCTCGCCGTCTTTGCGCGTATCATCCTGATACCCGCCCTTCGGGCTCGCTGCGCTCGCGAAAAAACCGATCTCAGCAGCAATACAAATCACCCACCCCGCGCCTGCCGCACTACCGCAACACCCGACGCAGCGATCATCCCCATCCCGATCGCCGACGGCAGATCGGGCACTTCGGCGAACAACAGCAGTCCCCACAACAAACTAAACGCGAGATACGAATAATCGAAGGTCGCGACGATCGGCGACGGGCCGCGTTGGTAGGCGAGTGCGCCGAAGATGTTGCCGATCACCACGGTCGCGCCGAGTGTGATCATCACGCCCCATTGCGCCGCGCCGAGCGACACCCAGTCGCCGAGCAGGAACTGCGTTGCGACGTCGGTGGATGGTTGCGCGATCAACAGCGCGATGCCGACTGCGGCGCTTGCGAGAGCGAACATCAGGTTTTGTCCGAGCGCGAGGATCATCGTGCTTTCGCCGCGGCATTTGGTGCGCGTCAGGATCATCGCCAGCGCGAACAGGATCGCCGAGATCAGCGGCAGCAGCGCGTAGGCGTTGAAGTCCGCCGCCGCCGGGCGCACCACCACGACCACGCCGACGAAGCCGAACGCGACCGCGAGCCACGCGCGCGCGCCGACGCGGTCGCCGGTGAACAGCGCCGAGAGCAGCGTGATGAACAGCGGGATGGTGTACAGCACGGTCGCCGCCACCGAGAAATGAATGTGCGGCAGCGCGACATAATAAAACGTCCACATCACCACCATCAGCACGCTGCGCAGCAAGGTCCAGCCGAGCGCGACCGGACGCGGCCGCCAGTCCGCGTTGCGCCGCGCGAGCATCGCCAGCAACGCGAACAACGCCGGCAACGCGATCAACGAACGCAGCAGATAAATCTGCCACAACGGAAAGTCGCCGCTGATGAACTTCACCATCGCATCGCCGAACGACAGCACGAACACGGTCAGCAAGATCGACCAAATCGCCAACCGCACATCGTCCGCATGCGCGCTCGGCGTAGTCGGAATGATCGCCGCCGCGATTGCGTTGATGATCGCGGTTGCGCGCGTGGGCGTCGGTGTGTTGGTGGTCGCGGTTGCGGTTGCCTTGGCGGTCGCGGTTGCGTCGGTCGGCGTTTTCGTCGTCGTTGTGGGTGATTCGTTCACTCGTTTGGGAATCGTTGGATTGCGAGCGGCGGCAGTGTAGCGGAATGTCGGCTGCGGTTGCGGGCGGTTGTTGCCTATAATCCGCGCTGGCGAAATCAGCGACAAACCTGCGACGCCATCGGCGACAGCACGCGCAACGAGCAATGACGACAACCGGCGAAAGCGAAACCAGTGGCGAGGCGATCGCGCTACATGCGCGTCGGTATGGCGACCGCGCCAGTCCGAAACTGCTGATCTTGCATGGGTTGCTCGGGTTCAGTGCGAACTGGCGCAGTGTGGCGAAGCAGTTGGCCGGGAGGCATGAGGTGTTTTGCTTGGATTTGCGCAATCATGGCGAGTCGCCGTGGCGCGACGAGATGAACTATGCCGATCTGGCGGCGGATGTGGCGCGCTTCATCGC
>JBPCXC010000350.1:0-1160 GCA_051008875.1 bacterium | reverse complement strand
ATGCCGAGCATCGCCGTCCGCGACTTGCGCACCGCGGAGTATGCCCCGATCGAGCCGCGAAAGCGACCGCCCGGCACGGTCGCCGACCAGCCAAGTCGCGGCGCGCTCGGCCGCCAGCAACGCGCCGAGATCGGCCTCCGCGTCGATGCGCGGGAAATGGCATTGGCGACATTGCTTGCACGCGCTGCGCACGATGCGCCGCCACCGCGCGCGCATCCGCGGCTGAAAACGCACCACGCTGCGCGCGCAACGCAGCGGAATGAAACGTGCCATGCCGAGTTGCGCCGCCATATCGAGCATGATCGCCTGCGCCTCGCCCTTCGGCAACGCCGCGGCGAGCGCGATCTCGACCGCCGGACGCGCGACAGTGCGCACCGACTCGATCTCCAACTCCACCGCGACCGGCCGCGCCGCCAACGAGACCACGCGGCATTGCGCGAGACGCCCGTCGCCGTCGGTCAAACACACCCGCTCGCCCGCACCGAGTCGCCGCGCGCGGGCGATGTGAATCGCCTCGTCGCCGCCGACGACGATGCGCTGCCCGGGCGCGGGTAGGTCGGGGTGGTGGAATAGCGGTGGCTGCGGCGGCGCGGTCATGATGTGGGGCGCGGTGGAGTGGTCATGATTGGAATCGTGGCGGAGCGGTCATGATCGGAGTCGCGGTTGCGCGATGACGGCGAGAATCCACGCTCGCGAAAAAACGCTCCGAGCGTTTTTTCCCGCAACAATCTCCCCCGCCGTCATTCCCACAACACCCTCCCCCGCCGTCATTCCCGCAGTCTTTAAGCGGGAATCCACACTCGCGCAAGCGAGTGAGGCAAGCCGGAGGCTTGCTTGCTTTTGATGCGAGCGGGAATCGCGGCTGCGTTCATGGTGACGGCGATTCTTGCGACGACGATTCGCGTGACGACGATTCGTGCGACGACCACTCTTGCGATGACGACTCTTCCGATGACGACCTTTGCGACGACGACTCTTGCACCACCACTCCTTTCGCCAACGGCTTGTAGATATCGAAGCGAACCAGTTTGCCGATCGTCTCGCCGACTTTGCCGGGGGCGAGCGGCGGCGCGCGGTGCGGGCGCTTGACCACTACGCGCATGATCGCGCGCGACATCGCTTGTTCGAACAGCGGCAGCGAGTCGTCCGCCGCGCCGGCA
>JBPCXC010000349.1:0-2161 GCA_051008875.1 bacterium | reverse complement strand
CTGGGCGAGCGGGGCGGCGCAACGCCGCAGAGTGGAAAAAAGACCAGCGAGCGTGCCGGATTTCTTCCGGTGGGCAAGGGCGCGCAATGAGCGAATGGGGGCGCGTATAAAGATACGCAACCGAATGAGCAAGGCGGCGCAACGCCGCATAGCGGAAAAAAGACCAGCGACTCGCGCAGGATTTTTCTCGATAGGCAAGGCGCGCAACGAGTGAATGAGGGCGCGTATGACAATACGCAACCGAATGAGCGAGACGGTGCAACGCAGCGTAGCGGGAAAAAGACCAGCGAGGGGCGATTTCCGCCGACTTCGTTTCAAGTATCCAACTTCAACGCCGGCGCTGGCGCGGCGAATGTGATTCCCGGCGAGGCGACGGTCGAGTTCAACCTGCGCTATTCACCGCAACTCGACGAGGACGAAATCCGCGCGCGCGTCGAGCGAACGCTTATCCGCCACGGCGTGGACTACGATATCGTCTGGCATTCGAACGGGAAGCCGTTCGAGACCGCGCCGGGGGAGTTGATCGAGGCGGTGTCGGACTGCGTCGAAGCGGTGGTCGGCGCGCGCCCGACGCAGTCCGCCGGCGGCGGCACTTCGGACGGGCGATTCATCGCCCCGACCGGCGCGCAGGTGGTCGAACTCGGGCCGGTCAACGCCACCATCCATCAACTCAACGAGCGCGTCCGCGCCGACGATCTCGACCGGCTGTGCGAAATCTACGAACGCGTGCTGCAGCGACTGCTGACCTGACCGGCGCGGCGCGCGTGCGCTATACTGGCGTATTTATCGTCCCGCCCCGCCCGCATCGGATTCGCGATTCAGATTCAGGTTCACCGTGCCCACCCATTCGCCCACCACCGCGCCCGCGGACGACTTGAAGTCCGCCAACTTCATCCGCCGCGAGATCGATGCCGACTTGGAAGCCGGGCGTTGCGCGCAAGTGGTCACGCGCTTCCCGCCGGAGCCGAACGGCTATTTGCACATCGGCCACGCCAAGTCCATCTGGCTGAACTTCGGCATCGCCGAGGCGTATGGCGGAAGTTGCGCGTTGCGCTTCGACGACACCAATCCGGTCGCCGAGGACGCCGCCTTCGCCGCCGCCATCGAAGAGGACATCCGCTGGCTCGGCTATCGCTGGAGTCGCATCGCGCACGCCTCCGATTACTTCGATGAGTTGCACGCCTACGCGCTCGCGCTGATCGAGCGCGGCTTGGCGTATGTGGACAGCCAAAGCGCCGACCAGATCCGCGCCAACCGCGGCACGCTGACCGCGCCCGGCAACGACAGCCGCGACCGCGCGCGCGGCGTCGCCGAGAACTTGAAGTTGTTCGCCGGCATGAAGGCGGGCGAGTTCGCCGACGGCGCGATGGTGCTGCGCGCCAAGATCGACATGGCGTCGCCCAACCTCAACCTGCGCGATCCGATCCTCTATCGCATCCGCCGCCACCGCCATCCGCGCAGCGGCGACAGATGGTGCATCTATCCGATGTACGATTTCGCCCACGGCCAAAGCGATGCCATAGAAGGCGTCACGCATTCATTGTGTACGCTCGAGTTCGAGGATCACCGCGCGTTGTACGACTGGTTCCTCGAGCATCTCCCGGTGCCGTCGCGGCCGCGCCAGATCGAGTTCTCGCGGCTCAACTTGAACTACACCGTGACCAGCAAGCGGCTACTGGCGCAACTGGTCGAGCGCGGCGACGTCGCCGGCTGGGACGACCCGCGCATGCCGACGCTGCGCGGGCTGCGCCGGCGCGGCTTCACCCCCGCCGCGATCCGCAAGTTCGTCGCCCTCGCCGGAGTCACGCGCAAGAATCACATGATCGAAATGGGCGTGCTGGAGAACTGCGCGCGCGAGGACTTGGAGCCGATCGCGCCGCGCGCGATGGCGGTGCTCGATCCGCTCAAACTAGTGATCGAAAACTACCCGCGCGATCAAACCGAAACCATCGAAGCGCCGAATCATCCGCAGAATCCGGCGATGGGCACGCGCGCGATCACGTTGTCGCGCGAGTTGTACATCGAGCGTTCCGACTTCATGGACGACCCGCCGCGCAAGTTCTTCCGCTTAAGCCCGGGGCGCGCGGTGCGGCTACGCTACGCCTTCGTCGTGCGCTGCGTCGAGGTGGTGCGCGACGCCGACGGGCGCGCGGTCGAGTTG
>JBPCXC010000348.1:0-7082 GCA_051008875.1 bacterium | reverse complement strand
CGATACACCGCAGCATCAGAACGGCGATTTCACCTTCGCCGCCAACGTCGCCGCCGGCACCACGCAGGTGACGCTGGAGTGGGCCGCGGTGAGCGCGCAGACGACTTCGGAAATGCCCAGCGGCACCGCCGTCACCAGCCCGCAGACGATTGCGTTGACCGGCGACACGCAGACGGTGACGCTTTTCATCCGCAATGATGAGGCGTCGCTGCTGAATGTCTACACCATCAACATCACCCGCGCGGCGATGACCGACAGCATCAACGCGAGGCTGAGCGATCTTGTGTTGAGCGGCATTGACATCGGAATGTTCGATTCGGGCACCACATCGTACACCGCTAGGGTCGCGCACAACGTCAACACGACCGCCGTCACCGCGACTGCGAACGACGGTAGCTCGGGCAGCATCTTCATCGCTTCCGATCCGGACGACAGCATGGGCATCGCCTTCGGTCAGGACGGCAGCATCGGCGCAGGCAACATGGTAGCCCTCGCCGTCGGCGAAAATGTCATCACCATCGTCATCACCGCCGAGAACCGCGTGTCCATGGCGACCTACACCGTCACCGTAATCCGCGCCGAGCAGCCCGCGATACTCATCGTGCCGAGCGGCGTCACCGCGAGCGCAGGGGATGGCGCCATCGCCGTCGGCTGGGGCATCGTCGACCTCTCGGCGACCGGCTACCAGATCTGCGTCCACCCCGGCGCGAGCCTGAACGAAGCCATGTGCACCGGCGGCAACGTCGAAGGCGCTCTCACCGGCGCCGCCGCAAGAAGCCACGACTTCACCGGCCTGACCAACGGCATCGCCTACGCTGTGGCGGTGCGCGCGAACTACACCAACGGCGACAGCGCGTGGGTCGCATCCACGCCGCCCTCGGTAACCCCGACCGCGTCGCCAACGCCACCGCCGACGCCGACGTTGCCAACGCTGACCATCGCAGCGGATCAACCGATCTTCATCGAGGGCGAGGACGCGAGCGCCGATTTCACCGTGACCAGCACCCCCGCGCCGTCGGACGACCTGCCGGTCGTGGTGACGCTGACCGGCGCGACCACTTTCATCACCGGAACGCGCACGCAAACCATCACCATCATGGCGACCACGCGCATGGCGACGGCGAGTTTCCTCATCGAGGATAACGACGACGTCGACACCACCGAGACTGCGACCGCCACCCTCAGCGAAAACGCAGCGGCGTATCAACTCGGCATGTCCGAAGCCACGGAGATGATTCAAGACGACGAAAGCGACGCGACGCTTAGTGCGATTTCGCTCGGCACCGGTATTGCGCTCACGCCCACATTCGACCCGGGCGCCACGGAGTACACCGTGCGCGTCACACGCGACGTGAGCAGCATCACGGTCACCCCGACGCCGACCATCAGCAGGGTGGTCCCCGTCGTCGAGGTGGAAGCCCCGGCGACCGTCGTGCGCAATGTTGTGACGTTTGACCCGATCGAAGAGGGCGAAGATGGTTCGAATGTCTTCGAAATCACCATCACCGTCACGTCCTTAAGCGGCGCGATCAACACCTACACCGTCACCGTGACGCGCACCGTGACGCGCACTGTGACCGAAGTCGCAGCGCTCGTCGACCAGCAAGCCGTGGTTGACAGCACCGCGACGCTGGCCCGCGTGTTCACCGATATCTCCAACACAACGATCGCAACCCGCATTGGGCAAGTCGCTTCCGCGCCCGGCGGACTCGGCGGCAACGGCAGCAACTTCAACTTCGCGCGGTCGCTCAGCCAGATCATTGTGTCGCAAAGCCAGGCGGTCGAGGCCGGGCATGACTTCGGGCAGGGGATGAAAGACCTGCTCGACGGCTCGATCATCGCGCTGCCGTTGTCGGGCGGCGACGAGCCGGGCATGCCGGCGCTGTGGATCAGCGGCGACTACCGCGACCTCGGCAGCGGCGAAGGCGGCACCGACTGGGACGGCGACATCGTCAGTCTGCAGATCGGCGCCGACTCGCGCCTCGCCAACGGCATGCTCGCTGGCGCGGCGGTGGCGATGACCGAAAGCAACATCGACTACACCAGCGTCGACGGCCACGCTGGCGAGCAGGAGGCGAACCTGACCAGCGTGCATCCCTATCTCGGCTGGCGCGCCGCCGGGTTGGACTTGTGGGCGAGCGCCGCCTACGGCAGCGGCGAGTTGGAGCGCAACGCGGATGATGCCGACGTTGGCCAGCGCACCGACGACATCGGATTGGTCGGCGTCGGGTTCGGCGGCAACGGCCAACTCGCGCACTTCGGCTCGCCCGGCGCGCTGCGGGTCAAGGGCGAGGTGTCCGCCTCGCGGATGACGGTCGAGAAGGGAATGGTGGGTGGCAGCGACATCGTGTCGGATGTGAATCTGATGCGGATCGGCATCGAGTGGAGCGATATGCACGCCAACCACCGCGGCGAGGCGTTGCATCGCGGAATCGAGCTCGGCGCGCGCCGCGATGGCGGCGACGGTCTCACCGGCAACGGCGTCGAGATCGGCTTCAACTTATCCTACGACAACACGCACGGCATGATGCTCGCCGGCCGCGGCCGCGCCTTGCTCGCGCACAGCGCCGACTACGACGAATGGGGCGTGAGCGCTTTGGCGATCTACGCGCCGGGCGCGGATGGGCAGGGCTTCTCGCTGCGCATGGATATGGCGTATGGCCGCACCGAAAGCAGCGCCTCGCAGTTGTGGAGCGAAAACGCCGCGAACTTGGCCGACACCCAACCGCTCGACCCGGGCGCCCGAATGGGCGGCAAAATCGGCTATGGCTTCGCCTTCGGCGACAGCATGCTGACGCCTTACGGCGGCTTCGGATTATCACCAACCAGCCGCGACCTGCGCTTCGGCGGAAGATTGATCTGGCGCAACTTGCCGTTTGATATGAAGTTAGAGGCGTACCTTAGACGACAGGATGTTGCGACGACGAATAGCGGAATTCTGTTGGGGGTGGGAATGACTTGGTAGATTGGAGCGCCCCGCCGGGCGGCGGGGGCGCTACTGCGCGGGGTGCGCGGGTGCGTCGCTTTTAATCAACACGAGGAAACTCATCATGTCTGCTATCTTGAAACCCAACTTCGATACCATGGCTGCAACCCAGAAACTACGCAACTCCGGCCTCACCGAGCAACAATCGGAAGCGATTGTCGGCGGCATTGTCGAAAGCCAAACCGATCTGGCGACGAAGGTCGATCTGACTCATCTAGAGGAGAGGATGGACACCAAAATCGATCGCTTGGAGGAGATGATGGATACCAAAATTGATCACTTGGAACAAAAGATGGATGCTAAGTTCGCGGCTTCCAATCTCCAGCACAAGGCGGATATCGCTGATTTGAAGAATGCCATTTTGCTGCAAGGCGGCGGAATGATGCTGGCGGTGGCGGGGTTGGCATTGGCGGTGGGTCGTTTTATTTTCTAGCCAAGTTCGCGGTCTTCGATCTCCAACGCAAGGCCGGTCCCGCGGCTGGTCTTGCGGAGTTCGAGAACTCCATCGCCATCCGGCTCGATGTGATGATGGCGCGATGTTGGTTTTGATGGGCGACGCGCTCGGGTTGGTTTAGTCCGGCGTCGTCGCCTCGCGGGAGCTGCCCGGGCGTGGCGCGGCGTTGCCGTGGTCGGCTATAATGGTGCGCGTTGGTCGGCCTATTCGCGAATATGCACCATCTTTCCATCATCCTGATTTTGCTGCTGTTCTTGTGCTTTGGTCTGCTCTCGCGGCGGATTGATGGCTCGGCGGTCACGGCGCCGATGATTTTTGTCGCGGCCGGGTTGGTGCTCAGCGATGGGCTGTTGGGCGCGGTGGATTTCGAGATTGAGCGGGGGCTGCTGCATTTGCTGTTGGAGGCGACGCTGGTGCTGGTGCTGTTCAGCGACGCGGCGAATATCAATCTCGGCGACTTGCGGCGCGATCACAATGTGCCGCAGCGGATGCTGCTGGTCGGGATGCCGCTCAGCATCGCACTCGGCGCGGCGGTGGCGTATGCGTTGCCGCTTGGGCTGACGGTGTGCGAGGCGGCGTTGGTCGCGGCGATCCTCGCGCCGACCGACGCCGCGCTCGGGCAGAGCGTGATCGAGAGCAAGGCGATCCCGGCGCGCATCCGTCGCGCGCTGAATGTCGAGAGCGGTTTGAACGACGGCTTCGCGCTGCCGGTGGTGTTGATTCTCGCCAGCACCGCAAGCGCGATCGCGACCGAGAACATGACCGACTGGTTCCGCTTCGCCGCGCTGCAACTGCTGTCCGGCTGCGCGGTCGGGATCGCGCTTGGGTTTGCCGGCGCGCTGCTGCTGAACCGCGCCGACGCGCGCGGCTGGGTCTCGGCGAGCGGGCAGGGCATCATATCGCTTAGCCTCGCCGCGTTGAGTTTCATTCTCGCCGAGGCGCTGCACGGCAACGGCTTCATCGCCGCGTTCATCGCCGGGCTGGTGTTCGGCAACCGCTTGAACAAATCCTGCGGCTCGTTGCTCGCGTTCGTCCGCACCGAAGGACAGTTGCTGACCTTGAGCGCGTTCTTCTTCTTCGGCGCGCTGCTGCTGCCGGACGCGCTGGCGCAGATGACACCGTGGCATTGGGCGTTCGCGTTGATGAGTTTGACCTTGCTGCGAATGCTGCCGGTGGCGTTGTCGCTCGGCGGGATGAAGTTGCATACGCCGACCCAGTTGTTCCTCGGCTGGTTCGGCCCGCGCGGACTCGCCTCCATCTTGTTCGTGCTGCTGGTGCTGAGCGAGACCGTGCTGCAAAGCGCGCAGACCATCGCCAGTTTGGTGTTCATCACCGTGCTGCTCAGCGTGATGCTGCACGGCGCAAGCGCGGCGCCGCTGGCGCGCGTGTATGGCGCAATCAGCGCGACTTGGCCACAATGCGCGGAGCATAGTGAAAACCGCGGCGACGAGCGCGACGAAGGCGGCGCGCCGGCGCGCGGAGTCGCTTGATGCGCGATACGCTATGCGACGAAAAAGATGCGATGAAAAAGTCACACGACGATGAAAAAAACACGACGATGAACAAGACACGATGAACAAGATTGCGATTGCGAAGTGGGATGAATTGAACGACCGCGCGCCGAGACATGCGTTGGTCGGCAACGTGGACTTGGTCATCATCCGCTACGACGATCAAGTCTCGGTGTTGTATGGACGTTGCGCGCATCGCGGCGCGTTGATGGCGGACGGGCATGTCGCCGGCGACAACTTGATCTGCGGCGTGCACGGCTGGGACTATCGCGTGGACACCGGCGTCAGCGAATACAACAACAGCGAAACCTTGCCGAAGGTCGCCGCGTGGGTCGAGCGCGGCGCGGTGTGGGTGGACGCCGACGAGATCGCGGCGTGGGAGCGGGCGCATCCGCAGCCGTATCGCCGCGCGGCGTATCAGGGCGCGTATCAAGACCCGGTCGGCACGCCGGACGAGCCGCATGTGAAGTTGATCCGCCAACTCGCCGGCAGCGGGCTGCGCAACACCGGCCATCACGGACCGGTCAGCGCGATGGGCGTCAGCGCGCGCGACTTGCCGCGATGGGACGGCTTGCAGTTCGTGGTCGGTCAGTTGGCGCGGATGCCGTTGCTCGACGACGCCGCGGTCGACGCCGAGTTGATCATCGGCGCGCGCGCCGCCAAGCCGTTGCGACTCGACATCCCGTTGTTCGTCTCGGACATGAGTTTCGGCGCGTTGTCGGAGGAGGCGAAGATCGCGCTCGCCACCGGCGCGCAGCGCGCCGGCACCGGCATCTGCTCCGGCGAAGGCGGCATGCTGCCGGAGGAGCAAGCGGCGAACAGCCGCTATTTCTACGAACTCGCGTCGGCGCGCTTCGGCTTTTCGTGGGACAAGGTGAAGCAATGCCAAGCGTTCCACTTCAAGGGCGGGCAAGGCGCGAAGACCGGCACCGGCGGACATCTTCCGGGCGCGAAAGTGCACGGCAAGATCGCCGAAGTGCGCGGTCTGCAACCCGGGCAGGACGCGATTTCGCCGGCGCGATTCCCCGAGTGGGACGGCATCGAGCCGATCAAGGACTTCGCCAGCGAAGTGCGCGCGCAAACCGGCGGCATTCCGGTCGGCTACAAGTTGTCGGCGCAGCACATCGAGGACGACATCGACGCCGCGTTGGAAGTCGGCGTGGACTACATCATCCTCGACGGACGCGGCGGCGGCACCGGCGCGGCGCCGCTGATCTTCCGCGACAACATCTCGGTGCCGACCATCCCGGCGATCGCGCGCGCGCGGCGGCACTTGGATCGCAGCGGCTGCGGCGACATCGCGTTGATCGCCACCGGCGGACTGCGCACGCCGGCCGACTTCGCCAAGGCGATGGCGCTCGGCGCCGACGGCGTCGCGCTGTCCAACGCCGCGCTGCAAGCGATCGGTTGCCTCGGCATGCGCGCCTGCCACACCAACAACTGCCCGGTCGGCATCGCCACCCAACGCGCCGACTTGCGCGCGCGGTTGATCGTTGACGACGCCGCGGCGCGCCTCGACCGCTTCCTGCGCGCCTCGGTCGAGTTGATGCGCGTCCTCGCGCGCGCCTGCGGACATTCCGCGTTGCGCGAGTTCAGCCTCGAAGACCTCACCACCTGCGACCGCGAGATGGCGCATCTGACCGGCGCGCGCTACGCCGGCGTGGTGCCGCTTGAATGACGACACGATGAACACTATTAAAGAGAGCGTTAAAGAGAGCGACTTGCAATGGCATAAAGTTGCGACGCTCGACGAGTTGCCGCAAGGGCGCGTCAAGACCGTGACCGCCGGCGCGAAGTCCATGGCGCTTACGCATATCGACGGGCAATACACCGCGATGGACAATCATTGCCCGCATCAAGGCGGACCGCTCGGCGAAGGCTCGATCGAGGTCGGCAAGGACGGGCAGTGCGGGCTGCGTTGTCCGTGGCATGGCTGGGACTTCGATCCGCGCACCGGCAAGCCGCCCGGCGGGCACGCCGATTCGGGGCAGCGACTGTACCCGCTGGAGGTGCGCGACGACGGCATCTATCTCGGCTTGGCGAAGGCGCCGGCGCGCGCGGCGACGATCTCGGATGTGATGGTCGAGACGATGCTCAACTGGGGCGTGCGCTCGGTGTTCGGCATGGTCGG
>JBPCXC010000347.1:0-14971 GCA_051008875.1 bacterium | reverse complement strand
CGTATGCACGCGGGATGACTCATTGGCATCGGCGCAACCGCCATTGCGGACGCTGCGGCAGCCCGGCGCGCAGCCGGCGCGGCGGACACATGCGCCAATGCGCCGACGCGGCATGCGCGACCGAACTCTTCCCGCGCATCGATCCGGCGGTGATCATGCTGGTCGAGCAGACCGCGCCGCGCGACGGCGTGGCGAAGTGCTTGCTCGGGCACAGCCGCAGCGTGCCGCGGCGGGTCTATTCGACCCTCGCCGGCTACGTCGATCCGGGCGAGAGTTTGGAGGAGGCGGTGGCGCGCGAAGTGATGGAGGAGACCGGCATCGAGATCCACGCCGCCGCGTATTGCGCGTCGCAACCGTGGGCATTCCCCGGCTGCTTGATGATCGGCTTCCGCGCCGCCGCGCGCGAGCAGGCGATCGTGCTCGCGCCGGATGAACTCGAAGACGCGAGATGGTTCAGCGCGGACGAGGTGCGCGCCTTCGCCGAATACGACGCCGCCGAGCGCGGCGATGCGCCGGCGTTGCCGCGCCGCGACTCGATCGCGCGCACGTTGGTCGATGCATGGCTGCGCGAGCAGCCGGCTTGACCCGCGTCGATCCAAACGCATTCGCGATGCGCCTTGAGCCGAACGACGCCGCCGCGCCCAGCGACGCGCGCAAGAACGAACGCAAGGGCGAACACAACGACGCGGCGCGCGCGGTGTTGCGCGACACCTTCGGCTTCCGCGAGTTCCATCCGCTGCAAGCCGAGATCATCGCCACCGTGATCGCCGGCGAAAGCGCCGTCGTCATCATGCCGACCGGCGGCGGCAAGTCGCTGTGCTATCAAATCCCGGCGATGGTGCGCGCCGGCGTCGGCATCGTCATCTCGCCGCTGATCGCCTTGATGAAGGATCAAGTGGACGCGCTGCGCCAATACGGCGTGCGCGCGGCGTATTGGAACTCGACCCTGTCCTATGCCGACAAGCGGCAGGTCGAGCGCGCCTTGCTCGGCGGCGAACTCGACCTGCTCTATGTCGCGCCCGAAGGGCTGCTGACCGAAGCGATGCTGGCGCTTCTGCAGCGCATCGACATCGCGCTGTTCGCGATCGACGAGGCGCATTGCATCTCGCGCTGGGGGCATGACTTCCGTCCCGAGTATCGGCAGTTGTCGCTGCTCGCCGAGCGCTTCGCCGCGGCACCGCGCATCGCGCTGACCGCGACCGCCGACGAGACCACGCGCGGCGACATCGCCAAGCGGCTGCAGTTGCAAGGCGCGGCGCATTACATCGCCGGCTTCGACCGCCCGAACATCCGCTACATGATCAGCCCATCCGGTCAGTCGCAAAGCGCGCGCACCGCGCTGTTGCGCTTCATCAACCACCGCCACGCCGGCGAATCGGGCATCGTCTATTGCCTGTCGCGCCGCAATGTTGACGACACTGCGCAGTGGCTGCGCGAGCAAGGGCTGCATGCGGTCGCGTATCACGCCGGCATGGACGCAACTGCGCGCGCGCGCAGCCACGACTTGTTTACGCGCGAGGACGGCATCGTCGTGGTCGCCACGATCGCATTCGGCATGGGCATCGACAAGCCCGACGTGCGCTTTGTCGCGCACCTCAATCTGCCGAAGAGCATCGAATCGTATTATCAAGAAACCGGCCGCGCCGGACGCGACGGGTTGCCGGCGAGCGCGTGGATGCGCTATGGCTTCCAGGATGTGGTGTTGCTGCGCCAGATGCTTCAAGACTCCGACGCCGACGAAAGTTTCAAGCGCATCGAGCGCGCCAAGATGAACGCGCTGCTCGGCTTGTGCGAATCCACCGCCTGCCGGCGCGAGATCCTATGCAACTACTTCGGCGAATCGTATCAAGGCCCGTGCGGCAACTGCGACAACTGCCTCGACCCGCCCGAAACCTGGGACGGCAGCGAAGCCGCGCAGAAAGCGTTGTCCTGCGCATACCGCACCGGCCAGCGCTTCGGCGTCGCGCACTTGATCGACGTGCTGCTCGGCAAAGACAGCGAAAAGGTCCAAAGATTCCGCCACCACGCGCTCAGCGTGCACGGCATCGGCACCGAGCACAGCGCGGCCGAATGGCATTCCATCCTGCGCCAACTCACCGCCGCCAACCTGCTCACGCCCGACCCGCGCGGCCACGGCGGACTATGCCTGACCGAGCAAAGCCGCGCAGTGCTAAAAGGCGAACGCAAAATCCTCCTGCGCAAACTGCCGCCGCGCAAACCAGCGACGCGCAAACCCCGCGACGCGCAAGCCAAGCCCGCGCCGCCGCCAACCCCGCTGAACGAGCGCGACACCGAGTTGTTCGAACAACTGCGCACCCTGCGCTTGCAACTCGCGCGCGCGCAAAGCGTGCCGTCCTACGTGATCTTCCACAACGCCACCCTGGCCGACATGGCCCAGCAAAAACCACGCGACGCAGCAGCGATGACCCGCATAACCGGCGTCGGCCAAGTCAAGATGGACCGCTACGGCGATGCATTCCTGCAGGTGATTAATGCGTTTGTGAATGAATCGCGCACGGAATAATCTACGCTCCGCTGTTATTTTCGCAGTCTGCAAGCGGAGATTCCACGGGTTATTCACCCCACCGCGCCAGTTTGAAGATCGCCATCCTTGGACGACTGGATTGCTCGTATCATCCTGATACTCGCCCTTCGGGCTTAGCTAACGCTCGCGAAAAAACGCTCCCGGCGTTTTTTCCGGCGTCCAAGCCGGAATGACGGCAAAGATGGTGGGCGCCGTTATTCTCGTAGCCATCTCCCCCGCCGTCATTCCCGCAGTCTGTAAGCGGGAATCCACACTCGCGTGAGCGAGTGATGCAGGCCGAAGGGCTGCTGGCTTTTGATGTGAGTGGGAATTGCATGGCTTGTTCACACCACCACGCCAGTTTGAAGATTGCCATCCGTGGCGACTGGATTCCCCGCATCCTAAGCGGGAATGACGGCAAGAAGTGGCTCGCTACGCTCGCGCTACGCCAACAAAAAAACATTCCCCTCCGCCGTCATCCCGCAACCATCTCCCCCACCGCCGCCTCCAGCCGCGCCAAGCCTTCGGCGACTTCCGCTTCGGTGATGATTAGCGGCGGGGCGAGGCGCAGGACGTTTGGGCCGGCGACCAGGGCGAGCAGGCCGTGGCGCAGGCAGATGGGGAGCAGGTCGCGGGCGCGGTCTTGCCATTGCGGCTTCATTTCGCAGCCGATCAGCAAGCCTTCGCCGCGGACTTCGCGGAACACGCCGAACTTGCGGTTGATCGCGCGCAGGCCACGTTGCAGCGACGCGCCGTTGGCGGCGATCGATTCGAGCATCGCCGGTTCGGCGACGAACTCCAGCACTTTGCTCGCCACCGCGCACGCCAGCGGGTTGCCGCCGAAGGTGCTGCCGTGCGTGCCGACGCTCAAACTCTGCGCGATGCGCTCGGTGGTCAGCATCGCGCCGACCGGCAAGCCGCCGCCGAGGCCCTTGGCGGTGGTCAGGATGTCGGGGGTGACGCCGAGTTGCTGGTAGCGATACAGCGCGCCGCATCGGCCGACGCCGGTCTGCACTTCGTCGAAGATCAGCAGCGCGTGGTGGCGGTCGCATAGTTCGCGCGCGGCGCGCACCAACTTAGGGCTAGCCGGGCGGACGCCGTTCTCGCCTTGGATCGGCTCGAGGATGATCGCGCAGGCGGAGTCGTCCACCGCGGCGCGCAGCGCGGCGACGTCGTTGAACGGCACATGCGCGATGCCGCCGGGCTTGGGTCCGAAGCCGTCGCTGTATTTGCGTTGCCCGCCGACGCACACGGCGAAGAAGGTGCGGCCGTGGAAGGCGCCGTCGAAGGCGATGATTTTATTTTTGCGCGCGCCGCCGAAGTTGCGCGCGTGGCGGCGCGCCAACTTGAGCGCGGCTTCGTTGACCTCGGAGCCGGAGTTGGCGAAGAACACGCGCTCGGCGAAGGTCAAGTCGCACAATCTCTGCGCCAACTCGATCGCCGGTTGATTGACCAGCACGTTGCTGACATGCCACAGCGCGTCGGCTTGCTCGGCGAGCGCTTGGCGCAACGCCGGATGCGCGTGGCCGAGCGCGCTGACCGCGATGCCGGCGGCGAAGTCGAGATAGACGTTGCCGTCGGCGTCCCACAGCCGCGCGCCCTCGCCGCGCTGCGCGACGATCGGCATCGGCGCGTAGTTGGGCACGAGCACGCGGTCGTAGTGCGCGCGAATTTCGGCTTGGCCGGCGGACGCGGTCGCGGTGCGCGTGCGAGTCGCGGTGGTCGCCGCGTTCGGTTGCGTCTTGGCACGTGCGCGTCGTTTGGACGCCGACTTGGACGCGGCGCGGGCGGTGGGTTTTGCCGGAGCGAATGCCATCGGATGTGATCGGGCGTGAATTGCGTTGGAATCGGTGGCATTCTAACGCGATCGGCAGGAAAATACCGCCGCCGACTTCGCCGCGCGCGACGACGCGTACGACGACGCCGAATCCATCGCCGAACCATCGCCGAACCCGCCGTCGAATCGAAACCCAAACCAAAACCAAAACCGAATGCCATGAACAATCCCGCGTCCGACTCCGCCGACGGCGATGCGCCGCAGCGCGAGGCGATGGAGGTTGATGTCGTCGTCGTCGGCGCCGGTCCCGCCGGGTTGTCGGCGGCGTGCCGACTGATGCAACTGGCGCAAGCGCGCGAGCGGGCGTTGAGCGTGGTGGTGCTGGAGAAAGGCTCGGAGGTCGGCGCGCACATCCTCTCCGGCGCGATCCTCGAGCCGCGCGCGCTGGACGAGTTGTTTCCCGACTGGAAGGAGCGCGGCGCGCCGCTTGGCACGCCGGTCGCGACCGATCAAGTGTGTTTTTTGCGCAACGCCAAGCGCGCGGTGAAGATGCCGCATTGGATGGTGCCGAAGCCGATGCGCAACCACGGCAACTACCTTGTCAGCCTCGGCGAAGTGTGTCGCTGGCTCGCAACCCAAGCCGAGTCGCTCGGCGTCGAGATCTTCCCCGGCTTTGCCGCGTCGGAAATTTTGTATCACGACGACGGCTCGATCAAGGGCGTCGCCACCGGCGAGATGGGGCGTGGCAACGACGGCGCGCGCAAGTCGTCGTATCAGCCGGGGATGGAGTTGCACGCGCGCGTGACTCTGTTCGCCGAAGGCTGCCGCGGCCATCTCGGCAAGCAACTCGTCCGCGACTTCAGCCTCGACGCCGGCCGCCAGACGCAGCACTACGGCATCGGCATCAAGGAGTTGTGGCGCATCGATCCGCAACGACATCAGCCGGGACTCGCGCTGCACGGCGCCGGCTG
Source organism: bacterium (assembly GCA_051008875.1). Lineage (GTDB taxonomy): Bacteria > Pseudomonadota > Gammaproteobacteria > Arenicellales > Poriferihabitantaceae > JAHRAW01. The sequence continues at coordinate 9,699 of JBPCXC010000347.1, read as the reverse complement.
GCCGCTCGCCGAGCACGGCGCATCGGGCGGCTCGTTCCTGTATCACCTCGGCGACAATCTGGTGTCGCTCGGGCTGATCACCGACTTGTCGTACGCCAATCCATACCTAAGTCCGTTCGACGAACTGCAACGACTGAAGCATCATCCGTTGTTCCGCCGCCACATCGAAGGCGGCGAGCGCATCGCCTATGGCGCGCGCGCGATCACCAAAGGCGGGCTGAACGCACTGGCGCGGATGACCTTGCCGAACGCGCTGCTGATCGGCTGCGACGCCGGCACGCTCAACTTCGCCAAGATCAAAGGCACGCACACCGCGATGAAATCCGGCTTGCTGGCGGCGGAGAGCGCGTTCGCCGCGCTTGCCGACGGCGCGCCGCTGGAGGCGTATCAGCAGCATTTCGAATCATCGTGGCTGCACGATGAACTGCATCGCTCGCGCAACTTCGGCGCGGCGCTGCACAAGTTCGGAGTGTGGCTCGGCGGCGCGTACAACTACCTCGATCAGAACTGGTTCGGCGGACGCCTGCCGTTCAACCTGACCGACCCGACGCCCGATCATCGGACGCTGAAGCCAGCGGCGCAGTGCCAGATCATCGCCTACGCCAAGCCCGACGGCGTGCTGAGTTTCGACAAGACCTCGTCGGTGTATCTGTCCAGCACCAACCACGAAGAGGATCAGCCGACGCACTTGCAACTCGCCGAGCCGTCGCGCGCGGTGGCGGTCAACCTCGCGCAATACGCCGGACCCGAAGCGCGCTTCTGCCCGGCCGGCGTGTATGAGTTCACCGATACCAATGAAAGCGGCGCGAGCGAACTGCGCATCAACGCGCAGAACTGCGTGCACTGCAAGACCTGCGACATCAAAGACCCGGGCGGCAACATCACCTGGGTCGCGCCCGAAGGCGGCGGCGGACCGAACTATTCGAGCATGTGATTTCGGCGACGGCGCCGACGCGCACGCCAATCAGCGAATGAGCGAAGCACTCTCCGACGACGGCATCCGCGACGACGGCATCCACGGCAACGACATCCGCGGCGGCTGCATCTGCGGCGCGATTCGCTATCGCTGCGACGCCGCGCCGGAGTTCTCGATCCTGTGCCAGTGCCGCCAGTGCCAGCGCATCACCGGCGCCGGCCACGCCGCCTCGTTCGCGGTCGCGGCGGCGGCGACGACGATCAGCGGACGGTTGCGCTTCCACGCGCAGACCGCCGACAGCGGCAACACCGTGCGCAGCGGCTTCTGCGCCGACTGCGGCGCGCCGGTGATGAAGACGACCACCAAGTTGCCGCGCACGTTGTTCTTCCACGCCGCCACGCTCGACGACCCGTCGCGCTTCAAGCCGCAGATGGTGGTGTACGCGGACGCGAAGCAACCGTGGGATCACGTCGATCCGAAGTTGCCGCGACGCTGAGCGCGGCGGCGATTAAGCGAACGAGAGCAAACGCGCTGGCGATGTAAACGGTCCGCAAGCAAGCGCGTCGGCGCCGCCCTACTTCGCGCCGCCCTGCTTCGCGCGGCCGAGCCACGCGGTCAGCAACTTGATCTGCAACGCCGTCAGGCGCTCCTTGTGCGCCGGCATCACGCCGTTGCGACCGTCGGCGATGGTGGCTTGCAGCGTCGCCAAGTCGCCGCCGTAGAGCCACGCGCGGTCGCGCAGACTCGGCGCGCCGAGCAGCGCGTTGCCGTCGCCGTCGACGCCGTGGCAGGCGATGCAGAGTTGCTGGTATTTGGCGTGCGCGGCGCGGTGTCGCGGCTCGGCTCGGTTGGCGTCGAAGTGTTGGACGAAGCGCGCCATCGCCGCCACGCCGTCGGCGCCGCCGAGCGCAGCCGCCCACCCCGGCATCTGCGCGACGCGGCCGTCGGCGATGGTCTGCGCGACTTGCGCGGGCGCGCCGCCCCATTGCCAGTGGTCGTCGGTCAGGTCGGGGAAATGCCCGGCTTGTCCGCGCGCGTCGGCGCCGTGGCAGTTGGCGCAATGCTGCGCGAACAGGTTCGCGCCGAGGCGCATCGCCGCGTCGTCGTCGCGCAGTTGCGCCGCGCTCATCGCTTGCAGTTCGTCTTGCGCGGCGGCGTATCGCTCGGCGACGCGCTGTTGGCTTTCGCTGAACTGGCGCGCGGTGGTCAGGTCGAACCAGCCGGTGTAGTTGCCGAGTCCGGGGTACAACATTAAGTACACCACGCTGTAGAACAACGCGGCGATGATCAGCCAGAACCACCACTTCGGCGGCACCGCCGCGCTCTCGGTCAAGTCGCCGTCCCACACCACATCCTCGTCGGCGTCGGCGTCGCTGTCTCCGGGGTAATACACGCGCACCACCAAACAAGCGAGGAACGCCAGCCCGATCACGGTCAGCCCGGCGACCCAGTAATGCCAGAGCAGCGGCAACTCGGCGGTCATGATTCGTGCGGCGGCGATTCGTCCGCCAACGACTCGTCATCCAGCGGGATGCGCATGTGCCGCCGCTGCGCGTCGTCGCCGCCGGCGAGCGACATCCACGCCACCAGCGCGATCATCATGCCCATGACGATGATGTCGCCGATGAGGATGAACTGCCACATCATCGCGCGCCGAGACTCTGCAAGTACGCGATCAGCGCGTCCATCTCGCTCTTGCCGGCGAGCGCGTCGGCGGCGGCGGCTAAGTCGGCATCGCTGTATGGATGCCCGAGCCGTCGCAGCGCGCGCATCTTGGCGGCGACGATCGCGCCGTCGCCGGCGTCGGCGGGCGCGTCCGCCAGCCACGCGTACGCCGGCATGATCGAACCCGGCACCACCGCGCGCGGGTCGAGCAGATGGATGCGATGCCACGCGTCGCTGTACTTGCCGCCGAGCCGCGCGAGGTCGGGACCGGTGCGCTTCGAGCCCCACAGGAACGGGCGGTCGTAGATCGCCTCGGCGGCGGTCGAGCGCGCGCCGTAGCGCATCACCTCGGCGGTCAGCGGGCGGATTTGCTGCGAGTGGCAGCCGACGCAGCCTTCGCGGATATACAAGTCGCGCCCGGTCAAAGCGAGCGCGCCATACGGCTTCAACTCGGGCGCCGGCGTGTGCAGCGCGCGGTCGAACAAGTTCGGCAGAATCTGCACCAGCCCGCCGATCGACGCCACCACCAGGATGCCGAAGATCAGCAGCGCCGAGTTGCTCTCGATGGTCTTATGCAGTTTCAGCATCGGCTCATCCGCCGGCTTGCGCGCGGTCGGCGTCGCGTGGCATCGCCATCGATTCGTGCACCGGCGGAATCGCGCTCGGCGCCGGACGCGCGCCGCGGGCGAAGGTGGTCAGCAGATTCGCCGCCATGATCACCGCGCCGAGCCAGAACAACGCGCCGCCGAGCAAGCGCATCCAATGATACGGCGCGTTCATCAGCATGATGTCGAGGAAACTGTATTTCAGTTGCCCGTACGCGTCGAGCGACAGCGCCATCAGCCCTTGCGAAATCCCCGCGCCCCACATCGCGATGATGTACAGCAGCACGCCGACCAGCGCGATCCAAAAGTGCACGTTGATCAGCCGCGTGCTCGCCAACTTCGCGCCGGCGAGTCGCGGCGTCAGGAAGTACAGCGTGCCGAAGGTGACGAACGCGTTCCAGCCGAGCGCGCCGGAATGCACATGCCCGACGGTCCAGTCGGTGTAGTGGCTGATGACGTTGACGCTCTTGATCGCCAGCATCGGTCCCTCGAAAGTGGAGAGCGCGTAGAACACCATCGACACCACCACGAACTTCAGCCCCGGGTCGGTGCGCAGTTTGTGCCACGCGCCGCTCATGGTCATCACCGCGTTGATCATGGTCGCCCACGACGGCGCCAGCAGAATCAAACTCATCACCATCGCCAGCGTCATCAGCCAGTCGGGCACGGCGGTGTAATGCAAATGATGCGGACCGACCCAGATGTAAACGTACACGAACGACCAGAACGCCACCACCGACAAGCGGTAACTCCAGATCGGCCGGCCTGCTTGCTTCGGCAGGGTGTAATAGAACATGCCGAGGAAGCCGGCGGTGAGGAAGAAGCCGACCGCGTTGTGCCCGTACCACCATTGCACGATCGCGTCCTGCGCGCCGGCGTAGATCGGGTATGCGTTCAGCCAGCCGTACGGCAGCGCCAGGTTGTTGACGATGTGCAGCATCGCGACGACGATGATCAACGCGCCGAAGAACCAGTTGGAGACATAGATCGGGCGGATGCGGCGGCGCGCCAGCGTGCCGAAGAAGACCACGCCGAACAGCACCCACAGCAGCGCGATGGCGAGGTCGAACGGCCATTCGAACTCGGCGTACTCCTTGCTGCTGGTGTAGCCGAGCAGCAGCGACGCCAACGCGAAGATCAGTCCGACTTGCCACATCGCCGCGGTCAGCATGGCGATGCGCGGCGCGAACAGACGCGCATGCGAAGTGCGCTGCACACTATAGTACGCGGTCGCCATCAACGCCGAGCCGCCGAAGCCGAAGATGATCGAGTTGGTGTGGAACGGGCGCAGGCGACCGAAGGTGATCTCGGCGACGCCGAAGTTCAACCCCGGCATGACCAACTCGGCGGCGAGATAGACCCCGGCGGACATGCCGATCACCGCCCACAGGATCGAGCAGATCAGCAGCACCACGGTGGCCGAGTCGGTGTAATGCTCGCGCGTCGCGTTCATACGCCGAGGTCGGGTCCGACGCCGTGCACCCACAGGATCGCGCTTAAGCCCAGCAGCGACAGGAACGCGGTGACCAAGAAGCCGAGCACCGCGCAGCCCATCAGCACGCCGCGGTCGCGGTTGGTGCGCAGCAGCGGCGGGATGGCGGCGAACAGCAGATACGCGCTGAACGCGAACACCGGCGCGAGGATGATGATGTGCAGCAGGATGCTCGGATAAAGATGGGCGACGCCGCCGAGCATGATCGGCGTGCCGGCGACCGCGACCACGGCGAAGCAGCCGCGCAAGTCGGCTTGCTCGGCGTAGGTCGCCGCCATCCACTTGATCACCAACGCGGTGGCGAGGAAGCCGACGATCAGCGCGAGCGCATACAACGCGGCGATCGCCAGCGCCTCCGGCGGCGACACCGCGATCGGCTCGGCCACGCCCAGCGGCCAGCCGTGGCGCCAAGTGCCGAAGAACGCGCTGACCGGCGGGATCAACCCGATCCACAGCGCATAGCCGAAAAACAATCGCGCCGGCGTTTGCCGCGAGCGCGCCAGTTGCGCGAGGCGTTTTTCGATGGAGACGATGCGCATGATTGCGGATTGATAGCGATGATTTCGGCGACGGATGCGGCGGTGGTTGCGCGGCGTGGGCGATTAATTACCACACATTATATAGGGTAGTGAAGCCGCGCGCAACCGCCGGAAAACGCCCTGCCCGCCTCAATCCACCCAGGTCCGCGCGTTGTCGAACATCCGCATCCACGGGCTGTATTCGCCCCACGCCGGGTCGCGCCACGAGTTGCACGCGGCGCGCAGCACGCGCTCGGGATGCGGCATCATGATGGTGAATCGGCCGTCGTCGTTGGTGAAGCCGGTGGCGCCGCCGGGCGAGCCGTTGGGGTTCGCCGGATAGGACTCGCTCGGTGCGCCGCGGTTGTCGACGAAGCGCAATGCGAGTTGTCGCCGTCGCATCATTTGGTCGGCGTCGGCGGCGACGATTTCGGCGCGCCCTTCGCCGTGCGCCGACGACACCGGGAACTTCGAGCCGTGCATGCCGCGCAACAGAATGGAGTTCGACTCGCACACTTCGATCATCGCCACGCGCGCCTCGAACTGCTCCGACCGGTTGCGCGCGAAGCGCGGCCAATGGCGCGCGCCCGGCACCAGTTCGCCGAGCGCCGACATCATCTGGCAGCCGTTGCACACGCCGAGCGCGAAGGTGTCGCCGCGCGCGAAGAACGCGGCGAACATCTCGCGCAACTTGCGACTGTGCAGGATCGATTTCGCCCAGCCTTCGCCGGCGCCGAGCACATCGCCGAACGAGAATCCGCCGCACGCGGCGAAGCCGCGATAGCCCGCCAGCGTGTCCGCGCCGGCGGCGAGGTCGCTCATGGTCACGTCAACCGCGTCGAAGCCGGCGCGGTCGAACGCCGCCGCCATCTCCAACTGCCCGTTGACGCCCTGCTCGCGCAGGATCGCAATCCGCGGACGCGCACGGCGCGACGCATACGGCGCGGCGATGTCGTCGGCGTGATCGAAGGTCAGCGCCGAGAACAATCCCGGATCGTCCAAGTCGTTGATGCGATCGTATTCCTGCCGCGCGCATTCGGGATGATCGCGCAGCGTCTGCATGCGCCAACTGGTCTCCGACCAAGTCCGATGCAACGCCGCGCGCGGACGGCGCAGCAAGGTCTCGTCGCCGCGACGGATATGGACTTCATCGCCGTGCGCCGCGACGCCGAGGCAATGCGCGATCGCGGTCAAATCGTATTGCTCGATGCGCGTTAGCATCGCCGCGCGACTCGCCGCGCGAATCTGAATCACCGCGCCCAACTCCTCGTTGAACAACGCCGCCAACGGCGCGCCCGGCAACGCCGCGACGTCCACCTCCAACGCGCATCGCGAGGCGAACGCCATCTCGCACAACGTCGCGAACACGCCGCCGTCGGAGCGGTCGTGATACGCCAGCGCAATCCGGTCGCGCGCCAAGGTTTGAACCAGGGCGAAGAATCGCCGCAGCGAATCGGCGTCGTCCACATCCGGCGCGTCGTCGCCGAGTTGCGACGTCGCCTGCGCCAACGCCGAGCCGCCGAGGCGATTGCGCCCGCCGCCGAGATCGATCAGCCACAACTCGGTCGCGCCGACGCCCAAGTTCAACTGCGGCGTCAAGGTCGCGTTGATGTCCGCCACCGGCGCGAACGCGGTCACCACCGGCGACACCGGCGAAATCACCTTATGCTCGCGCGCCGCGTCGTCGCGGTCTGCGTCGTCGCGCCACACCGACTTCATCGACATCGAGTCCTTGCCGACCGGAATCGACACGCCGAGTCGCGGGCACAACTCCAGCGCGACCGCGCGCACCGCGTCGTGCAAGTCGGCGTCCTGGCCGACCTCGCCGGCGGCGGCCATCCAGTTGGCGGACAACTTGACTGCGCCCAAGTCGTCGATGCGCGCCGCGGCGATGTTAGTGATCGCTTCGCCGACCGCGATGCGCGCCGCCGCCGACGCATCGAGCAGCGCAAGCGGCGTGCGCTCGCCGAGCGCGACCGCCTCGCCCGAATCGTCGCGATGCCCGGCCGCGGCGACGCCGACGTCGGCGACCGCGACCTGCCACGGCCCGACCATCTGATCGCGCGCGGTCAGTCCGCCGACGCTGCGGTCGGCGATGGTGACCAAGAACGACTTGTCGGCGACGCTCGGAAAACCCAACGTCAACTCGGCCGCGCGCGCGACCTCCACGCCTTCTAAATCAAGCGGCGCGGTCGGCTTCGGCGCGCGCGCGACATCGCGCGACATCTTCGGCGGCAGACCGAACAACACTTCCATCGGCAAGTCGATCGGCGCCGACTTCGGCGGCGGCGCGGACGCGAACAAATTGTCGCGCACCAGCAATCGCTGCGCGCGACTGGCGCGTCCGATCTCGGCATGCGGACAACGCTCGCGCCGACAGATCGCTTCGAACGCGGACTGATGCGCCGGCGCGATCGCGAGCACATAACGCTCCTGCGCCTCGTTGCACCAGATCTGCAACGGCGACATCCCCGGCTCGTCGCTGGGCACGCGGCGCAGATCGAACACGCCGCCGCGCCCGCTGTCGCGCACCAACTCCGGCAATGCGTTGCACAGCCCGCCGGCGCCGACATCGTGGATCGAGACGATCGGGTTGCCGTCGCCGAGCGCGCGGCAGGCGTCGATCACCTCCTGGCAACGACGCTGCATCTCGGCGTTGCCGCGCTGCACCGAAGCGAAGTCGAGCGCCGCATCGTTGCGCCCGGACGCAACACTCGAAGCCGCGCCGCCGCCGAGCCCAATCAACATCGCCGGCCCGCCGAGCACGATGATCGGGCAGTTGTCGGGGATTGGCGCGGCACCGTCGCCGTTCGTGCGCGACTCGTCACCGTCGTCGTTCAAGCGTGACTCGACACCGCCACCGTTCGCATGCGACTCGTCACCGTCACCACCCACCCGCGGTTTGAACACATGTTGCGGTCTGATGTTGCCGACGCCGCCGGCGAGCATGATGGGTTTGTGGTAGCCGTAATGCGCGCCGTCCTCGTCGTCGGCGGACGCGGCGGCGAACTCGAATGCGCGGAAGTATCCGGCGATGCCCGGGCGGCCGAACTCGTTGTTGAACGAGGCCGCGCCGACCGGCGCCTCGAGCATGATCTGCAGCGGCGAGGCGATGCCCGCCGGGGCGCGCGCTGGCGACTCCCACGCGCGCCGCCAGTCGGGTAGGCGCAGATGCGACACCGTGAACCCGACCACGCCCGCCTTCGGCTTGGCGCCGAGTCCGGTCGCGCCCTCGTCGCGAATCTCGCCGCCGCAACCGGTGGCGGCGCCGGCGAACGGCGAGATCGCGGTCGGGTGGTTATGCGTCTCGACCTTGGCGACCAGATGCGCCGCCTCGCGCCGATAGCCGAACACCCGCGTGCGCGGGTCGGCGCATAGATACTCGGCATCGGCGCCGCGCAGCACCGCGGCGTTGTCGTGATACGCCACCAACGCGCGGTCGCGCGCGCGCCGATGCGTTTGACGAATCATCGCGAACAACGAATGCTCCGACGCGACGCCATCCACACGCCAGTCGGCGTTGAAGATTTTGTGGCGGCAATGCTCGGAGTTGACCTGCGCGAACATCATCAACTCGACGTCGGTCGGATTACGCCCGAGCCGCGCGAACTGCGCCGCCAGATAATCGCGTTCGGCTTCGCTCAACGCAAAGCCGAACTCGGCGTCGGCAACCGCCAGCGCATCCGCGCCGCCGCCGAGCACATCAACGCTGGCGACCTCCGCCGGCGCAGCGTGACGAAACAACGCCGCCGCCGCCGCGCGGTCGGGCAGCACCGATTCGGTCATCGCATCATGCAACAACGCCAACGCCGCATCGGTCACCGCCGGCGCGCCATCGCGGAAGATCAATCGCCATTCAACACCGCGCTCGAGACGCGCGACCGTCGTCAGTCCGCAGTGGTGGAGAATATCGGTCGCCTTGGTTGACCACGGCGAAATCGTGCCGATGCGCGGGACGACGACATGCAGTGTGTGTGTTGTGTTGGTCGCGGTGGCCGCGTTCGGATTCGTGTGCGGCGCATTCGTTGAATCGACCGCGTTCGAATCGCCATTGTTCGGCGACGTGTCGCCGTAACGTAGCAGTTGCGTCAGCGTCTCGTGTTGCGGCGCGTCGAGTTCGCCAACGACTTCGGCGAAATGAATGAACCGCGCCCGCACCGCGACGCAGTCCGGCAAGATGGCTTGCATCGCCCGGCGCATCCGCTCGGCGCGAAACGCCGACAGCGCGCCGCCGCCGGGAAGGGCTAACAAGTTGCCGGGCGAGTCCACTCAGTCGAAGCGGTCAATCGAAATCTGGTTCGGGAATGAATGATTTTCATGCGTGCGCGCCGAGCGGAGTATAGTGCTTGTTGCGGGCGGAGCCAAGATGGTATGCGTGAAATCGGTCGGGGCCGTCATTCCGGCTTGGACGTCGGAAAAAACGCCGGGAGCGTTTTTTCGCGAGCGCAAGCGAGCCCGCAGGGCGCGTATCAGGATGATACGCGCAATCCGATCGTACAGGGA
>JBPCXC010000346.1:0-2671 GCA_051008875.1 bacterium | reverse complement strand
TGGGGTCGCGAGTTCGAATCTCGTTTCCCGCTCCAGATTCTCCGTTTCCAGATTCTTCTTCTCCCGATCACTGGTCGCCCGCCCGCCGCGGCGCGAATCAATCAATACTGCCGCACCCATCGCAAGTCCGCGCGCGTGCGGCGGTAGTGGCTGAGCGGCGCGTTGGAGTCTTGCCGTTCGCGGGTGATGATCAACTGCGGGCTGAAGCCGAGCGCGGTGAAGCCGCGGTTGAGCACGAACACCCGCGCGGTGCGTTTGCGGTCGCGTTGGCGCGCGCCGGCGGTGTTCACGCCAGCAGCGCGATGATCGCGGCGCAACAATTCGTGCTCGGCGCCGAGCGTCCAGCCGCGCGGCAGGATCGCCGCCGCGCCGAGGCTCGCGCGGTCGGCGCTGCTGCCGCGGCTTGAGTCGAGCACGTTGCGCTCGTGGCCGATGTCGACGCTGCCCTGCAGCAGCGGCGAGAACAGATACGACGCGCCGAGGGCGTAGTCGGCGATGCGCTCGTCGCGCATCCGGTTCGCCCGTTCGTGGCGCACTTTCTCGAACGACGCGCCGGCGTTCGCGCCGACTTTCGCGCTCAGCCGATGACGCGCCTTGATGCGCAGTCCGTGGCGGCGGCTGTGGCGATTGGCGTCCACCCATCGCCGCCCGTAAAACGCGGTCGCGTCCACTTGCGTGCGCTGACCGATTTGGAATCGCGGGCCGGTGCGCGCTTGCGCGTAGGTTTGATCGAGCGCGTGGTCTTCGTATTCGGCGCGGCGCAAGTCGGCGCCGAAGCGCCATCGCCATTCGCCGGCGCGCGTCGCCCGCGTCGAGTCGGGCGCCGACAGCGGATGCTGATACTCGACGCCGCCGGCGATGCTGAGCCCGGTCTCGGCGCGCGGACGCGTGTCCTCGCTCAGCGTGAACGGCAGCCCGTGCAGATAGATCACGCGCGTCTCCGGGCCGCCGTTGATGTTGTCGCTCTGCTCCAGATTGACCGAGAAATACCCGCTCCAACGCCGCCGCGCGCGCAACGCATGCAAGAACCGCCGCGCATTGACCGCCACCGCGCGCGGCGGATCGGCGTCCAACGCCAGTTCGAAATGCCGCCGCGCCAACGCGTCGTCGCCATTCAAGAAAAACGCCCGCGCCAACTCCAACCGCACCCGAAGCAACCGCGGATGCGCCACCACAATCGCACGCAACGCGGCGATCGCCTCGGCAAGCAACGCGGCGCGGTCGTCGTGCGCGGCGTGATCTTCACCGCGTGCGGTCGCGGCTTGGATCGCAGCGAGGCCGATCAGGAATCGGATGTCGGTGATGTCGGCGCGCTGCGGACGCGCAAGCGGTCGCAGGATCGCCAGCGCGTCGCGGTATCGCCCGCGATGCAGCAACGCGCGCGCGCGGTTGACGCGCGGGTCTTGCGACAGATGCGCGCGCGAAATGTCAGGGGGGGGGGGTAGCGTTGCCGACGACGGACTCGTCGCCGCGCGCGACCGAAACGCACAACGCGGCGAACAACGCCAACGCGGAGCAAAGGACTGCGATATGTGTTGTTGCGCGCGGTGTTGCGTGCGGTGTTGCGCGCGGGCTTATTCGTCTTCGTCCGGCCACGCGCCATACGCGCCGATGGCGGTGAGGTCGTCGGTGGCGATGCCCCAGGTGCCGCCGACGCGCGACGGCGAGCCGTCGTCTTGTTCGCCGCCGAAGAACTGGCCGCCCCAGCGTCCGACGCCGGTCTGCGTGTTGTCGCCGGGATTTTCGCCGAGTTCCACCGTTGCGCTGGTTACGCCTTCGAAGAATCCGTCATCAATGGCGGCGGCGGCGAGAGCGATGTCCGTCATGGCGTCCTCGGCGAAATCGCCGTCTTCATCTTCAAGGAGAATGTTGCTCACTGCTCCGCTGATCGTGCCGTCGCCGAAGTCGGCGGTCAATGCGACATCGCCGATCAGAAAGCCTCGCTCCTCGTTTCCAGCGTCGGTGCGATCGTAGGCGCCGAAAGTTTTGCCCACATAGGACGCGCTGCCGTCGGTCGGCAGCGCGCCGCCGCCGGGGCGATCAATGAACTCGTTGCCATCGGCGAACACGCCGACCCCATAAGATGACGGGTCGGCTGCGTCGGTGCGATATTCCCAAAAGCCGAAGGCGAGATAGTCCTCGCCGCCATCGTCCGCGCTGGGATCGATGTCGGTCACAAACCGAGCGCGCGCCGATTCGCTTGATGCTGGCTCAAGCTCACCAAATCCGCCTTCATCCGACACGGCTTCGGGCGGCGTTAGCTCCGCTTCGATGAGCATAAAATTTCTACCTACGGGGTCGTCGGGGAGGTCAAAAAAATCGTTGGTGGGCGTCGTGTCTCTCAAGTCAATTTCCAAAGGGGCGATGTCTTGATTCACATCGATTTCCAAAGCGCAAACGGTCTCGCTTGGACAACTCATACTGACGCCCGTGTTGGTCACGCCGAAAGTCGCACGGCTGCCCTGCGTGACGCTGCCCGCTACTGGCCGATGCTGGGCTGCTTGCCGATAGGGTTCTATCGCGGATGCGCTGCTACCGCCGCCGCCGCCGCCACCTCCACCACCGCATCCCGCAAGCGCGAGTGCGAACAAAACAACGAGGGCGAATCGAGTGTTGGGATTGCGTGTGTTGCGTTTCATGTTGACCTCCGCAGTCGGTCGCGGATTCCGGG
>JBPCXC010000345.1:0-14280 GCA_051008875.1 bacterium | reverse complement strand
TCTTGGTGCCGCGCGCGGCGCGCTCGACGGTCTCGACGCGGTACTCGCCGCCGCCGTCGGAAGTCCATTTGACTCCCTCGGCGGACGGCGCGCCGGCGCGGCGGGTCAGCAGCGTGACCTCCTTGGCGACCAGGAACGCGGAGTAGAAGCCGACCCCGAACTGGCCGATGAAGGCGCCGTCGCGCGCCGCCTCGGCGGTCTGCGCCTCGGTCATGCGCTCGATGAACGCGCGCGTGCCGGAATGCGCGATGGTGCCGATGTTCTCGATCACCTCCTCGCGGCTCATGCCGATGCCGTTGTCGCGCACGGTCAAGGTGTTGCGCTGGTCGTCGGCTTCGATCCAGATGCCAAAATCGGTGGCGTCGTCGCCGTCGCCGTGGTCGGCGCGCAGCGCGTCGTCGGTCAGCGCGCCGAAGCGCAGCCGGTCGCAGGCGTCGGAGGCGTTGGAGATCAACTCGCGCAGGAAGATCTCCTTGTCGCTGTACAGCGAGTGGATGATCAGATGCAGCAGTTGCTGCACCTCGGTCTGGAACGCATGCGTGTGCGCCGCGGACGGCTTGGCGGACTTGGCGGGTTTGTCGGACTTATCGGACTTATCGGACTTGGCGGACTTGGCGGATTTTGCGGGCATGGCGATGCGCTAAAGATGGATCGGGGTCAGCGGGATAATGGGGCTGGCGGCGCGCCGTTTCAAGGCGCGCGCATTGACCGCGGCGGGCGATGCTTGTATAGTGTCGGCGCCTTCAAGCCCGCCGACCGGTGCCGCGCCGGACGCGGCTCGAGGCTCGCGGGGTATAGCGCAGTCTGGTAGCGCGCCTGCTTTGGGAGCAGGATGTCGGGAGTTCAAATCTCTCTACCCCGACCAGTTTGCAACGCCCGGCCGCATCCGCCGCGCCCGTAGCTCAACCGGATAGAGCAACGGCCTTCTAAGCCGTAGGTTACAGGTTCGAATCCTGTCGGGCGCGCCAGCGGTCGGCCGGGCGTGCCAGCGTTGGCGGCTTCCGTTGCGGCGAGTGAACCCTGCTCGCCCCGGACGGGTGGATTGATGGTATAAAATCGAGCGCAAGCAGTGGTGAGCGTAGCTCAGTTGGTAGAGCCCCGGATTGTGATTCCGGTGGTCGTGGGTTCGAGTCCCATCGTTCACCCCAGCCTCCCGCGTCCGCACGGGCCGTTAGCTCAGTTGGCAGAGCAGCTGACTCTTAATCAGCGGGTCGTAGGTTCGAGCCCTACACGGCCCACCAAGCGGGGCGGGCGGCGCAAGCGGGATAGCGGGGCGAGGCGAAAGTGGCGGAATTGGTAGACGCGCTGGATTTAGGTTCCAGTGCCGCAAGGCGTGAGAGTTCGAGTCTCTCCTTTCGCACCATCCGCGGTTTCGGTTTCAACAGTACACGACATGCAAGTATCGGTTGAGCAATCCGGCGCGATCGAGCGCCGCCTGACGGTGTCGGTGCCGCGCGCCGAGGTCGATCGCGAGATCGACAAGCGCTTGGCGCAAAAGACCAAGCAGGCGCGCATCCGCGGCTTCCGCCCGGGCAAGGCGCCGCGCAAGGTGGTCGAGCAGCACTTCGGCGCGCAGATCGCCAACGAAGTGGTCAACGACACTATTAACGCAAGTTATCGCCAAGCGCTCGGCGAGCAGGAGATCGTTCCCGCCGCGCTGGTCTCGATCGAGCCCAAGCCGCTCGCCGACGGCGACGATCTGCAGTTCGTCGCCACGGTCGAGTTGTTCCCGCAGATCCCGTCGCCGACGCTCGCCGGCAAGACGATCGAGAAGCCAGTGTGCGAGATTACCGCCGAGGACGTCGAGCGCACGATGCAGGACATCCGCGCGCGCAACGCCGAGTTCACGCCCAAGGACGGCGCCGCGCAAAACGGCGACCGCCTGACCATTGATTTCGACGGCCGCATCGCCGGCGAACCGTTCGCCGGCGGCGCCGCCGAAGGGCATCAGTTCGCGCTCGGCGAAGGGCGGATGCTGCCCGAATTCGAGCGCGCCTTGCTCGACGCCGTGGCCGGCGATTCCAAGCAAATCGCCTGCAAATTGCCCACCGACTATCCCGACCAAATCGCCGGCAAGCAAGCGATGTTCGAAGTCGCGGTCAAGGCGGTCGAGCGGCGCGTTCTTCCGGAGTTGGACGACGCCTTCGCCGCGCGGCTCGGCATCGCCGAAGGCGGCCTCGGCAAAATGCGCGAGGAAATCGAAATCAGCCTGCGCCGCGAACTCGCCGAGCGCGAGCGCGCGGTGATGCGCGAGCGCGTGCTGCAGGCGCTGCTCGACGCCAATCCGATCGAGGCGCCCAAGGCGTTGGTCGAATCCGAGATCGATCGCACGCTGCAGTCCATCCGCGAGCGCATGGAGGCGCAGGGCATGCCGCCTGGCAAACGAGGGAACGAGCGCGAGATCGAGCGCGCGCCGTTCACCGACGAGGCGCGCAAGCGCGTCATCATCGGCCTGGTCACGCGCGAGGTGCTGGAGCAAAACGACATCCAGCCCGACCCGACGGCGGTGCGCGCGCGCATCGAGGAGATGGCGACCGGCTACGATGACGGCGACGCGGTGGTCGAATGGCACTACGCGCAGCCGCAGCGGCTGGCGCCGTTCGAAGCGATGGTGCGCGAGGAGCGGATGATCGCGCACTTGCTCGAGACCGCCGCGGTCACCGAAAAGAAGGTATCATTCCAGGAGTTGATGAACCCCGCCGCCGCGAGCGCGGATTGACTTGCGCGATGCTTATCGCCGCCGCCCGCCCTTCGCGCTTGACGCGCTCTCTTAATTAACCCGACCCGCCCGAACGCCATGCAGCCCGACTCCTCCGACCCGCGCGCTACCCGCGCGCTCAATCAAGTGCCGATGGTGGTCGAGACCACCGGTCGCGGCGAGCGCGCGTATGACATCTATTCGCGGCTACTCAAGGAGCGCGTGGTGTTCTTGGTCGGGCAGTTCGAGGATCAGATGGCGAACTTGATCGTCGCCCAACTGCTGTTCCTCGAGTCGGAGAATCCGGAGAAGGACATCTCGCTGTACATCAACAGTCCCGGCGGCGTGGTCTCGTCGGGGCTGGCGATCTACGACACCATGCAGTTCATCCGCCCCGACGTCAGCACCGTGTGCATCGGCCAAGCCGCCAGCATGGGTGCGCTGATCCTCGCCGGCGGCGCCAAGGAAAAGCGCCACGCGCTGCCGCATTCGCGGGTGATGATCCACCAGCCGATGGGCGGCTCGCAGGGGCAGGCGTCAGACATCGAGATCCACACCCGCGAAATCCTCGGCGCGCGCGAGAAACTCAACCGCATCTTCGTCGAGCACACCGGCCAGCCGATCAAGCGCATCCAGAAGGACACCGACCGCGATTATTTCCTGAGCGCCGAGCAAGCGGCCGAATACGGCATCATCGACTCGGTGCTGAGCACGCGCGAATGATTGTCGCCGTCACCGCCGCCCGACATTGAATCAACACGCCGTTAACAACCCGCACCCGATGGCCGATGCCCAAGCCTGACCGTCCCGCCGCCGAGAAACTGTTGTATTGCTCGTTCTGCGGCAAAAGCCAGCACGAGGTGCGCAAACTCATCGCCGGTCCGTCGGTGTTCATCTGCGACGAATGCGTCGACTTGTGCAACGACATCATCCGCGAGGAGAGCGACGGCGACGACAAGCGCGCCAGCGGCTTTCCCGCGCCGTCGGAGATCCACGCGATTCTCGACGACTACGTGATCGGCCAGCAGAGCGCGAAGAAGACGCTGTCGGTGGCGGTGTACAACCACTACAAGCGCATCGAGAACGAAGAGGCGGTCGGCGAGGTCGACATTTCCAAGAGCAACATCCTGCTGATCGGACCTACCGGCTCAGGCAAGACGCTGCTCGCCGAGACCCTGGCGCGGCAACTCAACGTGCCGTTCACCATCGCCGACGCGACCACGCTGACCGAGGCCGGCTACGTCGGCGAGGACGTCGAGAACATCATCCAGAAACTGCTGCAGACCTGCGACTACGAGATCGAGAAGGCGCAGATCGGCATCGTGTACATCGACGAGATCGACAAGATCTCGCGCAAGTCCGACAACCCGTCGATCACCCGCGACGTCTCCGGCGAAGGCGTGCAGCAGGCGCTGCTGAAGTTAATCGAAGGCACCATCGCCTCGATCCCGCCGCAGGGCGGACGCAAGCATCCGCAGCAGGAGTTCCTGCAGGTGGACACGCGCAACATCCTGTTCATCTGCGGCGGCGCGTTCGCCGGGCTGGAGAAGGTCATCCAGGGGCGCACCGAGAAGTCCGGCATCGGCTTCGGCGCCGACATCCGCGAGCGCTCCGCCGACGAGCGCGCCAACGAGTTGCTGCACGACCTGGAGCCGCAGGACTTGATCAAGTACGGGCTGATCCCCGAGTTCATCGGCCGCCTGCCGGTGGTGGCGACGCTCGAGGAGTTGGACGAGGACGCGCTGGTGCGCATCCTGACCGAGCCGCGCAACGCGCTGACCAAGCAATACGCCAAGTTGCTGAAGTTGGAGGGCGTCGATCTCGAGTTCCGCGCCGACGCGCTGCGCCAGATCGCGAAGAAATCGATGGAGCGCAAGGCCGGCGCGCGCGGGCTGCGCTCGATCCTCGAGAACGCGCTGCTCGAGACGATGTACGAGTTGCCGTCGATCGAGGGCATCAAGAAGGTGATCGTGGACGAGTCGGTCATCCTCGAAGGCTCGCGGCCGCTGTATGTGTATCAAAAGGACAAGCGCAAACGCAGCGCCGGCGCGTCGTCGTCCTGATTAATCCGTCGTCTTCGATTCCCGCGCGCGCATTGCGATGGCGAACCCTCCGACCGCCGGCGCGAACTTGTTGGACGCGTCGTTGCGGCGCATCGTCGCCACCGCGCGCACGCCGTTCCGTCCGTATGATCGCTACGGCGCGGCGCGCGACGACATGGAGTATCTGCCGCTTGGCGACGAGTCCGACGGCGCGCCCGAAATCTTCGTACTGAAGTTCAAGCCGGGCGCCGCCTCGACCGCGCACGAGCACACCGGCGGCGAAGCCTTCTATGTGCTCGAAGGCGGCTTGACCGACTGCGACGGCGCGGCGTTCGGCGTCGGCGACTATGTGCGCTACCGTCCCGGCAGCCGCCACTTCTCCGTCTCCGCGACCGGCTGCACGCTGCTGGTGATGCTGTTCGGGCGCAACCTCCCGACCGCCGCGCCGCACGAATGACGCCGCGCGCGGTCGCGCTTGCGCCACCGTGATTCCTCCGGCGCAATGCCGAAAAGGAAAAAATGTAACCAACCTCAACCAGGCGGTGTTGTAGTACTCACAGACTGTATGCGCAGTGAACTAGCGGGTAACGATGTGTTGGAGGGATTTGCCGAAATAAACGCGGTGGTCAGTTTAGCGACACCCTTTGTCCGCCTTGCATAAGTATCATCCAGATTCCCAACTCCTATCAATAGGTGATTAAATGGAAGGTGGTTGCCTCTGCGGAGCAATCCGTTATCGCGCCGATAAACTGGTTTCACCGATAACACACTGCCATTGCAGCGAGTGCCAGAAGTGGCACGGCGCGGCGTTTGCGACTTGGGCAAATGTGGAAGTCAGTGATTTCTCGTGGACGGTCGGCGAAGAAAAGTTGGGCATCTACGAACACACAACCGGATGGTTTCGTGGGTTTTGCACCTATTGCGGTTCAAGTCTTTGCATCCTGCCCACGCGCAAGCACCACGGAAGGATAATCAGCATCACGCTCGGGACGCTGGACGATCCTCCGGATCAAAAACCGGAGAACCACATATTTTACTCCGAGCACGCCGCATGGTTTGAATTTGAAGACAGCATCCCGAAGATGGATCGCTGGTGGTCTCCTGAACATGAGTTTGACGAGATCTTAAAAAAGCAACCATAATGTTTTCCTACGGGTGACCAGGCTATCGCACGCTTAGGGTTTGCGCTTGGCTCTGTGCTTGCCGAGATTGTTGTTTCTACGTTATCACCCGCATTGCTGGTTGTACTCGCCGTTGCCGGATGCAGTTTGGCGTGGCTGGTTCTTGGTAATGCAAACTCACCTATTGTGGCCGCTGTTGCCATATTTATGTCAAGCGCATCTTTATCTGTTCTTATTCCAATGAATATGCATACCCCTATATGGTTTATTATTAGTGCGTTTGTGTTTCACTATCTTATAATTGCATGCTGGGACTCCTTCCTGCTTTTCTGAGTATTCAATACCCATCGAATGTTTCTATCAGAATGTTTTCTGCGGGAAGCATATTACTGGACATGCGTCGTTGCTGCGGTTCTGATCGGGCTGCTCACACTCATATTTATGGTTGGTCAGCGTCAAGATGGAGTAGTTTTTCCATCAAAAACATAAGCGCTTTATTTATTTGCATGCCCAGCGATGATTTCATAAAACTGTCAGGTAAAAACATTTTACAAGAAATCTTGGTTTCAACTTCAGCACGAATTCTTCATAAACCAATCAAGCAAATTGTGTGGCCGCTCCAACCCAACTGATCTCTTTCGAGTTTAGGAGGTGATCCAGCCCCAGGTTCCCCTAGGGCTACCTTGTTACGACTTCACCCCAGTCATGAACCATACCGTGGTGACCGTCCCCGCGAAGGTTAGACTAGCCATTTCTTGCCGTCATTCCGGCTTGGACGCCGGAAAAAAACGCCCGGAGCGTTTTTTTCGCGAGCGTAAGCGAGCCCGCAGGGCGAGTATCAGGATGATACGAGCAATCCAGTTGCCCATGGATGGCGCTGTTCGAACTGACGTAATGCCGAAAAGAAAAAGAGATTCCCGCTTAAGGACTGCGGGAATGACGGCGATTCAACCACCCGCCACCGCGATTGCCCCTCCGCAGGTGCACCACTTCGGTTACGCTACCGCAGTCACGCCGTTGCTGTTTGCGCCCGCAGGGCGCGCGCCCTCGCGGGTTCTAATGTGTGCGCCCTCGCGGGTTCTCGTGTGTGCGCCCTCGCGGGTTCTAGTGTGTGCTATGCTCCTTGAAATCCGCGTCGGCGACGTCATCTCCATCGGTGCCGACCCCGCCCCCATCCACGACGCTCGGCGTCCCTGCCATGCCCAAACCTAAGCCCAAGCCCGCACTGACTGTCAAAGACTCGATCGAACCGCTCGCCGACGACGAACTGCCGGCGTTGCCGTTGCGCGACGTGGTGGTGTTCCCGCACATGGTGATCCCGCTGTTCGTCGGTCGCGCGCGCTCGATCGCCGCGCTGGAGATGGCGATGAGCCGCGGCAAGAACATCCTGCTGGTGGCGCAGAAGGACGCGACCTTGGACTCGCCGACGCCGGACGACGTCTATCGCGTCGGCACGGTGGCGTCGATCCTGCAGTTGCTGAAGATGCCCGACGGCACGGTCAAGGTGCTGGTCGAGGGCGAGCAGCGCGCCGCCATCGTCGGCTTCACCCACGACCCGAGCGACGACGACGCCGGCTTCCGCTGCATCATCAAGCGCGTCGCCGACCAAGTCGACTCGTCGCGCGAAGCCGACGTGCTGGTGCGCGCGGTCGCCGCCGAGTTCGAGAAGTACATCAAACTCAACCCCAAGATTCCGCCGGAGGTGCTGACCGCGCTGATCGGCATCGACGATCCCGGGCGCACCGGCGACACCATCGCCGCGCACCTCAACTTGAAGAACGAGGCGAAGCAGAAGATCCTCGAGTTGCTGGCGCCGCGCAAGCGCCTCGAGCACATTCTCGGGGTGATGGACTCGGAGATCGATCTGCTGCAGGTGGAGAAGCGCATCCGCACGCGGGTGAAGAAGCAGATGGAGAAGAGCCAGCGCGAGTATTACCTGAACGAGCAGATGAAGGCGATCCAGAAGGAGTTGGGCGAGATGGACGACGTGCCCAACGAAGCCGACGAACTGGCGCGGAAGATCGCCGACTCAGGCATGTCGAAGGAGGCGCGCGGCAAGGCCGAGAACGAGTTGAAGAAACTCAAGATGATGTCGCCGATGTCGGCCGAGGCGACCGTGGTGCGCAACTACATCGACTGGCTGCTGGCGGTGCCGTGGAAGAAGCAAAGCCGCATCTCCAAGGACTTGGCGCGCGCGCAGGAGATCCTCGACCACGACCACTACGGCTTGGAGAAGTTCAAAGACCGCATCCTCGAATACCTCGCGGTGCAGCAGCGGGTGAAGAAGTCCAAGGCGGCGATCCTGTGCCTGGTCGGTCCGCCGGGAGTCGGCAAGACCTCGCTCGGTCAGTCGATCGCGCGCGCCACCAACCGCAAGTTCCTGCGCATGTCGCTCGGCGGCGTGCGCGACGAGGCCGAGATCCGCGGCCATCGACGCACCTACATCGGCTCGATGCCAGGCAAGATCATCCAAAACCTCGCCAAGTCCAAGGCGCGCAATCCGCTGTTCATGCTCGACGAGGTGGACAAGATGTCGATGGACTTCCGCGGCGACCCGTCGTCGGCGTTGCTCGAGGTGCTCGACCCGGAGCAGAACAACACCTTCGGCGACCATTACCTCGAGGTGGACTACGACCTGTCGGACGTGATGTTCATCGCCACCGCCAACACCCTCAACATCCCGCGCCCGCTGCTCGACCGCATGGAGGTGATCCGCATCTCCGGCTACACCGAGGAGGAGAAATGCGAGATCGCCGAGCGCTACCTGCTGCCGAAGCAACGCGCCAACAACGGCCTGAAGGACAGCGAGGTCAGCCTGGGCGACAAGGTGATCAAGGAGATTATCGCCTCGTGGACGCGCGAAGCCGGGGTGCGCAACCTCGAGCGCGAGATCGCCAAGATCTTCCGCAAGGTGGTCAAGGAGTTGCTGATCGCCACTGGCGCGAAGCGCAAGAAGTCGGTGCGCATCACTCCCGCCGGGCTGGAGAAGTATCTCGGCGTCAAGCGATTCCGCCGCAACGGCGTCAAGCAGGAGAACAAGGTCGGCCAAGTCAACGGGCTGGCCTGGACCGAAGCCGGCGGCGAGTTGCTCGGCATCGAGAGCGCGATCATGCCGGGCAAGGGCAAGCAGACCTACACCGGCAAACTCGGCGACGTCATGCGCGAATCGATCGCCGCGGCGATCAGCGTGGTGCGCAGCCGCAGCATGCAATGGGGCATCGACGCCGAGTTCCACCAGACCCGCGACATCCACATCCACGTCCCCGAAGGCGCCACGCCGAAGGACGGACCGAGCGCCGGCATCGGCATGTGCACCGCGCTCACCTCGGCGCTGACCGGCATCGCGGTGCGCTCGGAGGTCGCCATGACCGGCGAGATCACGCTGCGCGGCGAGGTGCTGCCGATCGGCGGGCTGAAGGAGAAACTGCTGGCGGCGCATCGCGCCGGCATCAAGACCGCGCTGATCCCCGAGGAGAACGCGCGCGAGTTGCAAGAGATCCCGGAGAAGGTGCGGCGCGAACTCGACATCAAGCCGGTGAGGTGGATCGACGAGGTGATCGAGTTGGCGCTCGAGACCGCCCCGCGCCCCACCCCCCAACCGCGCAAGCCGGCCGCCAAGCGCCGCAAGAAAAAAGAAACCACCGCGACTGGCGCGACGGCGCACTAAAATGCTCTCGGCGTTTTTTGCGCAGCCACATCCTCCGCTGTCATTGCCGCGTATTATCCTGATGCGCGCTCTTCGGGCTTAGCTAACGCTCGCGAAAAAATGCCCCGGGCGTTTTCTGTTCTTTTTCTTTTGCCGTCATTCCCGCAGTCGGTAAGCGGGAAAAATCGCCCGGAGCGATTTTTCGCGAGCGTAAGCGAGCCCGTTAGGGCGAGTATCAGGGACGATACGAGCAATCTACACTCGCGCAAGCGAGTGATGCAGCCCGAAGGGCTGCTTGCTTTTGATGCAAGCGGGAATCGCGCGGTTTGCCCGCACCATCGCGCCAGATTGAAGATTGCCATCCGTGGCGACTGGATTCCCCGCATCCTAAGCGGGAATGACGGCAAATGAACGCGCCATCGCCGTCGCCGATTTCACCCAATTCCGCCATCGCCGCGCCACCGCCGCCAACCTGCCGAAACGCGCCGAAATTCGCCGTCCGCCCTCCAAAATCCACCGCCGCACCCCCTCAAACCCGCCGCCGGCGTGGATTCGCGTGAAAAATCCCCTTCGGCGGTTGATTTTGCCCGTGCGGGTTCATTATCATTGCGCTGTCGTGGCGCATGCCCCCGTTTCGGGCGTGCCAAGCGATACGTTCGGCGGCCCTGGTCAATGCTTGGCATCGATGTATGTTGCGAAGTCGTTGCCTCTTCGTTGTGAAGACCGGGCCGTTCCGTCCATTAGTGGGCGCTTCATTCATGTGTTTTAAACGACATAACAGAGGAAAACGAGTATGAACAAAGCTGAACTGGTTGATGCAGTCGCAACGCGCGCGGGCCTAACCAAAACCGATGCGGCCAACGCGGTGGATGCCGTGTTCGACGCCATTGCCGGCGCCTTGTCCAGTGGCGGCACGGTTTCATTGGTTGGGTTCGGGACCTTCTCCATCAGCAACCGCGCGGCACGCACTGGGCGCAATCCGCGCACTGGCGAGACCATCAACATCGCCGCTTCCCGCGTGCCGAAATTCAAGGCTGGCAAGAGCCTGAAGGAAGCGGTCAACTAACGGTCTTCCCGGGCGATCGCGCGGTCGCCGCATGGCGTTCGCGCGGTCAGTGTCGGGCGCTTAGCTCAGCCGGGAGAGCGTCGCCCTTACAAGGCGAAGGTCGCAGGTTCGATCCCTGCAGCGCCCACCATTTTTGCCTTCGTTTGCGTTTTTGGCTTGCGCTTTCGTTCGCGCCTTCGGGCGTGTTTTTTGCAGGAGCGGTAGTTCAGTTGGTTAGAATACCGGCCTGTCACGCCGGGGGTCGCGGGTTCGAGTCCCGTCCGCTCCGCCACTGCCAAAACCCAAACGCGCAAGCGCGCCCATCATCCCGCATGTCGCCAACCCACGCCCGACCGAATCGATGCTGACGCAAATTCGCGAGCGCGCCAGCGGCTGGCTGGCTTGGGTGATCGTGACTTTGATCACCATCCCGTTCGCGCTGTGGGGCATCCAGTCCTATTTCGAGAACACCGCCGAAGGACCGGTGGCGACGGTCAACGGCGACGACATCGCGCTGTATCAATACCAGAACGAGTTGTCGCGCCGCCGCCAGGCGCTGCGCCAAAGCGGCGCCAACGCGGCGCGGCTGGAGAGCCAGGCGTTGCGCGACGAGACCATCGAGGCGATGGTCGCCGGGCGCACGCTCGAGCAGTACGTGCGCGCGCGCAACTACCGCCTGTCCGACGACGAATTGCGCCGGCGCATCGAATCCACGCCGGAGTTCATCACCGACGGCGCATTCGACCCGGCGCTGTACCGCGACTTGTTGCGCGCTAACGGCTACTCTCCGCAGTACTTCGAATCCACCCAGCGCCAAAGCGCCGGCATCGAGCAGTTGTCGGCGTCGCTGACCGACTCGGCGTTCGCCACCGAGGCCGAGATTAACCACATCCTCGCGCTGCAAGCGCAG
This sequence comes from bacterium, assembly GCA_051008875.1. Classification (GTDB taxonomy): domain Bacteria; phylum Pseudomonadota; class Gammaproteobacteria; order Arenicellales; family Poriferihabitantaceae; genus JAHRAW01. Next base: position 2,818 of record JBPCXC010000345.1, on the reverse strand, counting down.
ACGCGCGAAGCCGACTACGCGATCGTGCCGGCTTCAGCGTTCGCCGCCGAGATCGAGATCACCGAAGCCGACGCCGAGCAAGACTATCAAGCCAACCTGAGCGACCACCAATCTCCGGCGCGCGTGCGCGTGGACTACATCGAACTCAGCGTGGACCGATTAGCGAAGGCGTTCGAGCCGTCCGATGCGGAACTCGACGAAGTCTATCAGCAGAGCATCGCGCGCTACGCCCAAGCCGAGACGCGCAAGGCGAGCCACATCCTGTTCGCGCTCGACCAGTCGGCCGACGAAGCGACCGACGCCGAGGTGCTGGCGCAAGCCGAGGCGGTGCTCGCCGAAGCGCGCGGCGGCGCCGACTTCGCCGAGTTGGCGAAGCAGCATTCCGCCGACCCCGGCTCCAAAGGCAAAGGCGGCGACCTCGGCGTGGTCGCGCGCGGGCAGATGGTCAAGCCGTTCGAGGACGCGGTGTTCGAGATGAACGCAGACGAAATTCGCGGGCCGATCAAAACCCGCTTCGGCTATCACTTGATCAAGTTGACCGAGTTGCAAGCAGCGCGGCAAAAGCCGCTCGACGAAGTGCGCGACGAAGTCGCCGAAGAGGCGAAGCGCATCCAAGGCGAGAGATTGTTCGCCGAGTTGGGCGAGTCGTTCGAGAATCTGGTGTTCGAGTCGCCGGACAGCCTCGACGCCGCCGCCGATGAACTCGGCCTCGAAGTCCAGCGCAGTGACTGGTTCACCAACAGCGCAGGCGAAGGCGTCGCCGACAACGCCGATGTCCGACGCGCCGCCTTCAGCGAGGATGTCTTGGTCGACAACTTGAACAGCACCGCGATCGAGCTCGGCTTCGACCGCTTGGTCGCGATGCGCAAAGCCGAGCACGAGGAAGCGCGCACCAAGCCGTTCGCCGACGTGCGCGCCGACATCGAGACGCGGTTGAAGGCGAGCCGCGCGGCGCAAGCGGCACGCGAACTCGGCGAGCGATTGCTCGCCGAGTTGCGCGACGGCGGCGACTGGCAGGCGGTGCTTCAGTCAGCCGAAATCGAATCGACCGCGCTGCCCGCGCGCCGCGCCGAAGTGTCGCCGGAGTTCGCTGAAATCGGCGACGCGGTGTTCGCGCGCGCGCATCCGAACGACGGCGAAACTGCGCACGACGGCCTCGCCCTCGCCAACGGCGACTATGCGCTGTATGCGCTAAAGGCGGTGGTCGCCGGCAAACCCGAAGACATCGCCGCGCCCGAACGCGCGCAACTGCGCGCGCAACTCCTCGCCCGCGACGGCGGCGGCGCCTACCAACAACTACGCGACACCATCCGCCAAAACGCCGCAGTCATCATCGACCATGAACAAATGGAAAGCCGGCTGGACGTGTATTGACACGACACAATAGCCATCTATCGCCTGACGCACTGGCTCGGTCGCACGTCGGTTCTTCGCGCTGGATGCGTTTTGTGGATTAGCGAACTAGCGAATCAATCCACGCTCACCGACCACGCCACTTCTTCGCCGGCGCGCATCGGAACCAGTTCATCGCGTTCGTCGATCGCATACGAGTCCGCCACGCGCCACGGCTTGCGATGCAGCGTCAACGTTCCGGTGTTGCGCGCGACGGCGTAGAAGTCGGCGCCGTGGTGGCTGGCGAAGCCCTCGAGTTGGTCGAGCGCGTCGGCGCGGTCGAAGGCTTCGGCGTATAACTCGAGCGCCGCGTGCGCGGTGTAGATTCCGGCGCAGCCGCATGCGGACTCCTTGTCGCGGCGCGCGTGCGGCGCGCTGTCGGTGCCAAGGAAGAAGGCGCGCTCGCCGCCGGTCGCCGCCGCCAGCAGCGCGCGGCGATGGCGTTCGCGCTTGAGCACCGGCAAGCAATACGCGTGCGGGCGCAGGCCACGGCGAAACATTTCGTTGCGGTTGAGCAGCAGATGATGCGCGGTGATGGTCGCCGCGACTTGGCTCCCGGCGTCGCGCACGAACTGCACGCCCTGCTCGGTGGTGACGTGCTCGAGCACGATCTTGAGTTGCGGCAGCGCGCGCTGCAGCGGCGCCAGCGTGCGCTCGATGAACACCGCCTCGCGGTCGAACACGTCCACCTGCGGGTCGCGCGTCTCGGCGTGCACTTGCAGCACCAAGTCGCGCTCAGCGATGCGCTCGAGCACCGGCATCAGGTCGGCGATGCGCGTCACCCCGGCGTCCGTGTTGGTGGTCGCGCCGGCCGGATACCACTTGAAGCCGACCACGCGCCCGCCGCTGTCCGCCGCCGCATCCACTTCGCGCGGCGTGGCGCGGTCGGTCAGATACAGCGACATCAGCGGCTCGAAGTCGCTGTCCGGCGGCAGCGCTTTGATGATCTCGGCGCGATAGTCGAGCGCGCGCGCCAGCGTGGTCACCGGCGGCGAAAGATTCGGCATCACCATCGCGCGCGAAAACACCCGCGCGCTGTCGCGCGCCGCGCGCGCCAGCATCGCGCCCTGGCGCAGATGCACATGCCAGTCGTCGGGGCGAATGATCGTCAACGCGTCCATCGGCGCATTATAGCGACTGCGATTGCGCGCCACCTCCCCGCCGTCATTGCCGCACTCACCCCATAGGCCGTCATTCCCGCAGCCCCTCTCGTCATTGCGCGTATCGTCCCTGATACGCGCCCTTCGGGCTCGCTTGCGCTCGCGAAAAAACGCTCCGGGCGTTTTTTTCCCGTAGTCTGTTAAGCGGGAATCTCTTTTTCTTTAAAATTCCGTGCTTGGTTTCACCAACTCATTCCCGCTTCGAGCACAACGCCGTTCTCGTCGGCGCTCACATCGCGTTGCTTGCGATACGCCTCCACGCTCAT
>JBPCXC010000344.1:0-8484 GCA_051008875.1 bacterium | reverse complement strand
GTTGAGCGGGAATCCACACTCGCGAATGCGAGTGAGGCAAGCCGAAGGCTTGCTTTCTTTTGATGCAAGCGGGAGTCCCACAATTCGCAAATCAAACCAAATCCCACCACAAGTCCCGCCACCGCGGATTGTCTTTTTCAATCAACTCAATTTTCCAAGCCCGTCGCCAACGCTTCAAGCATTTCTCCCGCTCAATCGCCGCGGTCATCTCGGCGAAGTACTCGACATGCACCAGCCGCCGCACTTTGTATTGGCGCGCGAAGCCGTCGTTCAGTTTGCTCCGATGCGCCAAAACCCGCGCCGCCAAGTCGGCGGTCACGCCGATGTAGAGCGTGCCGCTGGGTTTGCTGGCGAGGATGTAAACGGCGGGTTGCACGGGGTGGCGGGCGTGAATGAACGATGGGGAGTATGAACCAGTTTCGCCCTCATCGAAAAGCAAGCAGGGCTTCGCCCTGCATCACTCGCGGGGCGAGTGTGGATTCCCGCTCAACAGACTGCGGGAATGACGGCGGGGGAGGGGTTTTGGTTTGGCGTAGCGCGCCGTTTGGGCGCGCTCACTTGCGGTCGCGGGAATGACGGCAAAGGAAAAGAGCAAAAAAAACCGGAGCGCGAAGCTCCGGTTTGGAAATGGTGGCTTGGAGTGTCAAGCCATAGTTGAGCGTTTAGAAATCGACGCGCATCCCGAGGAGGTGGCGTGCGCCGTCTTTTGCGGTGTTTTCGCTATCGACGCTGGTGGCTTCGTAGTACATCTTCAAGCCGCCGCCGAGGTTGTGGTAGATCGCCCAAGTGACTTGGGTAGAATCATCGGTTCCAAAGATAAGGTTGTCACCGATCAACTGTGCGTCGCTGTCCACAGCGTCGTCCGCCTTGGAATAGCCAAGCATCCAACTGGTCCTCTCGCCGAAACTACCACCGCCATAGAGGAACATGGTGTCAATGTCGGAACCGTCAACCGCATAAACGCCTTCGTCGATAATTCCGTCAGTAACACTGCCGGTAGTAGTGTCATCGTCAGTATCGACAACCCCATCGTCATTTACATCGACCGTGCCAGAAAGGTATATATTCAAGTCATCGGTCTCGTAGTTCTGCCAGCCGAGCGATGCCCAGAAACCGCCGAAGTTGGCTTTCACGGCGATGCCGACACGGTCTGCATCAACGTCAAAATCACCTGCTCGACCTTCATCAAAGGCACCTTCGTTGTATGTTTTATCAACTGTGGCAATGATATTGTTTCCGGCAGCGTTCACTGCGGCACTTCCAAGTACGGGAGCATGTTCGCCATCAGTATTAGTAGCATCAAGCTCGCTCGTTACTGCGGCTGAATTTTCGTCAGCGCTAAAGCGAATAAGAGCCGGAGCGCCATTGCCTTGAGCATCTTCAGAATCAAACGCCGCGGCAATGGTGATGTTGTCATTGACCGCGAAACTCAGGCCAAGGCCAACGCCGTCGCCGTTGATTTTCTCCGCGACATCAGACTGCTCGTCGCTTTCATTCAACCGAATGTCCAACTGCGCGCTCAATGGACCGAATGAATTGGAGTACTTAATAGTGTTGGAAGCACGGAACGGACCACCACCGACGGACGAATACAAGTAATAACCGAGCGAGTAGGTCGGACTTACCAACGTGCCGAAGGTGTTGAAGTACGCGCTCCACTGGTTACCAACATCAACTCGTCCGAACGCGCCGGACAGACCAACGGTTGCGATGCGCGTATCATTGACGCCCGGACCTTCTTTGTCGGATGTGGTCCAAAACTCATAATGACCATGCGCGGTCAAACCATTGCCGATGTCGGCATTGCCTTTCAGACCGAAGCGAGAAACAACACCACTCACATCGGTGGTGGAGTCCGCGCCCGGCGCATCGGACAGATCATCCAGGTCGATCGCGTTGTTCACGCGGCCGTACACCGTGATGTCCGCCTGAGAAGCCACAGGCGCCACCACTGCGGCGGAGACTGCGGCTGCGATTAGCTTTTTGTTCATGGGTTTAGCCCTCTGTTAGGCTGCTTATCGCGCACTAACTTGAATCGCCGGCAAACGCGGCGGGCTAAACGGACGGCGGGTGGGCGAGTCGAAGGCCGGGTGGTCGGGTATAATCGGCGGCTGTTCGTGTTGGGGGGGGCGTGATGGCCGCGGGGTTTGATTTTTCTGGTGATCCGATGTTCGACCGGGCGATGGTCGAGGCGCGTGGCGTTGATTTTTCGTTCGGGCGCAAGCGGATTTACCGCGGGCTTGATTTGGTCGTGCCGCGCGGCAAGGTGACGGTGATCATGGGGCCGAGCGGGTGCGGCAAGTCCACCTTCCTTGGGCTGGTCGGCGGGCTGCTGCGGACCGACGGCGGGCGGCTGCTGGTGGATGGCGAGGCGGTGCCGAAGCGCGGCAGCCGCGCGTTGTTCGCGATGCGGCGGAAGATGGGGATGCTGTTTCAGAGCAGCGCGCTGTTGACCGATCTGTCGGTGTTCGACAATGTCGCGTTCCCGCTGCGCGAGCAGACCGATCTGCCGGAGGCGTTGATCCGCATCGTCGTGCTGCTGAAGTTGGAGACGGTCGGGCTGCGCGGCGCGCGCGATCTGCTGCCGGCGGAGTTGTCCGGCGGGATGCAGCGGCGGGTCGCGCTGGCGCGCGCGATCGCGTTGGACCCGGAGGTGGTGTTGTATGACGAGCCGTTCGTCGGGCTGGATCCGATTTCGATGGGGGTGATCTTGAAGTTGATCCGCGAGTTGAACGATGCGCTCGGGCTGACTTCGGTGGTGGTGACGCACGACGTGGTCGAGGGGCGCGCGATCGCCGACTACATCTATCTGCTCGGCGACGGCCGCGCGGTCGGGCAGGGCACGCCGGCGCAAATCGCCGCAAGCGACTCGCCGCAGGTGCGCCAGTTCATGAACGGCTTGCCGGACGGTCCGGTCGGGTATCACTATCCGGCGGCGGACTACCGCGCGGACTTGGGTTCGGCGCGGTGAGGTTGATGGTGATGTTTGGAACGCGGACGGTCGCGTTTATCGCGCGATTGATCGCGTCGTTGTTGTTCTCGTTGCGCGCGTTGGCGGGTGCGGCGGAAGGAAAAAGAGATTCCCGCTTAAAGACTGCGGGAATGACGGTAGGGGAGAGGGTTGCGGGAATGACGGTGGGGGAGATGGTTGCGGGAACGATTCCATCGTTGATGGTGACGACGACGGTGACGGCAGTCGTGGCGCAATGAAACTACTCGCGGCACTCGGCGCATGGGCGATTGCGTTTGTCGCGCGGTTGGGCGCGGCGGTGTTGTTTTTGTTGCGCGCGTTGGCGGGGGCGGGGCGGGCGGCGCCGCGGTTTTCGTTGGTGCTCGAGCAGTTGTATGCGATCGGCGTGCTGACCATGTTGATCGTGGTGGTGTCGGGCTTGTTCGTCGGCATGGTGCTGGGGCTGCAGGGGTACTATCAACTGGTCAACTTCAGCGCGGAGTCGAGTCTCGGCTTGATGGTGGCGTTGTTCTTGGTGCGCGAGTTGGGGCCGGTGCTGGCGGCGCTGCTGTTCGCCGGGCGCGCCGGCTCGGCGCTGACCGCCGAGATCGGGCTGATGAAGGCGACCCAGCAGTTGTCGGCGATGGAGATGATGGCGGTCGATCCGATGACGCGCGTCATCGGGCCGCGCTTCATCGCCGGGCTGATCGCGATGCCGCTGCTGGCGGCGATGCTGAGCGCGGTCGGCGTGCTCGGCGGATATTTGATCGGGCACGGCCAGTTCGGCGTCGATGCCGGGGTATACTGGTCGTCCATGCACAACGGCGTTGACTTGGTGGACGACGTGCTGAACGGCGTGATCAAGAGCGCGGTGTTCGGCTTCGTGGTCACTTGGCTGGCGTTGTTCGAGGGCTACGACGCGGCGCCGACCTCCGAGGGGGTCAGCCGCGCGACCACGCGCACGGTGGTGGCGTCGTCGCTGGCGGTGCTCGGCGGCGACTATATTTTGACGGCATTAATGTTCGGAGGATTGTGATGGCGGACGAACGTTCAAGACGCATCGAAATCTGGGTCGGCATCTTCATGCTGCTCGGCTTGGGCGCGCTGGCGATGCTGGCGATGCAAGTCAGCAACGCCGGCGCCGGCGGCGGCGACACCTTCCGCGTCGACGCGCATTTCAGCAACGTCGGCGGACTGACCGAGAAGGCGCCGGTGATGATCGGCGGCGTGCGCGTCGGACGCGTCGGCGCGATCTCGATCGACCGCGCGAGTTACGACGCGGTGGTCGGCATGGACATCGACGCCAAATACGACACGCTGCCGACCGACACCAGCGCGGCGATCCTGACCGCTGGCCTGCTCGGCGCGCAGTTCGTCGGCTTGCAGGTCGGCGCCGAAGACCTCTATCTGGAGGATGGCGATCGCATCGACATCACGCAGTCGGCGATTCAACTGGAGTCGCTGATCAGCCAGTTCCTGTTCAGCCAGGGCAAGTCGGCGGCGGGGAAATGATGGACGCGCGGCGACGAGAATTGATGCGCGCGTGGTCGCTCGGCGCGTTGGCGTTAATAGTGTTCGCGGCGCCGCACGACGCGACCGCGTCGCAGACGGTGGCGGACGACGGTCCGGAGGCGTTGATCGAGCGCACCGTGCAGTCGCTGCTCGACGAGTTCGCCAGCGAGCGCGAGCGTTTCGCCGACCAGCGCGAGTTGTTCGCGTTGGTCGATCGAGTCGCGGTGCCGCTGTTCGACTTCGAGCGCATCGCCAAACTGGTGCTGGCGAAGAACTGGCGCAACGCCGACGACGCGCAGCGCGCCGAGTTCGGCGACGCGTTCAAGAAACTGTTGATCGGCACCTACGCCACCGCGCTGTTCCAGTACACCGGCGACGAGCGGATGGCGTTCGTCGGCTCGGAGATCATCGAGCGCAAGGGACGGCAGTTCGCCGAGGTCAAGTCGGAGGTGACATTGGGCGTCGGCGCGCCGGCGGTGCCGGTGGACTACTCGCTGATCCGCGGCGAGGACGAGCAATGGCGAATCTACAACCTGTCGATCAACGGCTTGAACATGGTCGCCAACTATCGCAGCACGTACAGCGCGTCGATCGACAGCCTCGGCTTGGACGGCTTGATCGAATCGATGCAGCAGTCGAACGCCCGCAATAATTTATAACGCGCGATTATAGCGTCGCGCGATTGCCATGCCGTCCGCCTCCATCCATCAAGCCGGCGAGCGCATCGAAGTGCGCGGCGCGTTGAACTCGCACACCGCGCGCGAGTTGTTCGAGCAGACTCCGCCGGCGTTGACGATGTCGCCACAGCCGTCGCCGTCGCCGACCATCATCGATCTCGCCGCGGTGCGCGAGGCCGACAGCGCCGGGCTGGCGTTGCTGGTGCATTGGTCGAATCTGGCGCAGGCGCGCGGCGGCGCGCGCTTCGCCAACGCGCCGGCGCAACTGCGGCGACTGGCGGAAATCACCGGCTTGGCGGAGATGTTCGATTGACTTGCCACGCCCGCCGCGCGTGCGCGATAATGCGCGCATGACCACGCCCGAAGACATCCAACGCTGGATCGAGACTGGCCTACCCGACGCCGAGGTGCGGGTGGACGGCGACGGCCATCATTTCGAGGCGGTCATCGTCGCCGCCGACTTCGCCGACAAGTCGTTGATCCAGCGCCATCAAATGGTGTATGCCGCGCTCGGCGACAAGATGCGCGCCGAGATTCACGCGCTGTCGATGAAGACGCTTACGCCGCAAGAGCATCGCGCGCAAGATTGAGCGGCGCGCATCACCCAATCCATCATTCGAGGCAAACGAAATGTCCGTGCACGAGCAGTTGAAAGAAGTGATCGAGAGCAACGATGTGGTGTTGTTCATGAAAGGCACGCCGGACTTCCCGCAATGCGGATTCTCCGGCCGCACCACGCAGATCCTGCGCGCCTGCGACGCGCGCTTCGCCTCGGTCGATGTGCTCGCCGACGACGCGGTGCGCCAGGGCATCAAGGCGTACTCGAACTGGCCGACCGTGCCGCAACTCTATGTCCGCGGCGAGTTCATCGGCGGCTGCGACATCATGACCGAGTTGTATGAAAGCGGCGAACTGCAGAAGATTCTGCAGGCGCAGTCGGGGCAGTCGGAGAAGTCGTCGGCGGAGAAGGAAGCGGACTGAATCGCGTCACCGCCATTCCGCAAAAATCCTCCCCCGCCGTCATTCCACAAAAACCCTCCCCCACCGTCATTCCCGCAGTCTGTTAAGCGGGAATCCACACTTGCGCAAGCAAGTGAGGCAAGCCAACGGCTTGCTTTCTTTTGGTGACGGCGAAGGGTAAGCGCGGGGTGTGTTGAAAGGCGAAAAGAGATTCCCGCTTAACAGACTGCGGGAATGACGAGAAGGGGAATGACGACGGGCATGCGCTGATACATATTCCTTTTTAACTCACGCCGTCGCTTCGGTCGCTGTCGTTTCGGCTTCGGTGGCGGCGCGGTATTTGCGCGCGATCCAGCGGTGGAAGTGATGCGTCGGCGCGTCCATCTCCGGCGAGAACACGCCGCCTTGGAAGCCGGGCGATCGGCGTCCGAGTTGCATGCCTTCGATCGCGCCGATGTCCTCGGCGAACACCGTGCGCCACGCTTCCAGATTCGACTTCCGTCCGGCGTCATAACGTTCGGCGTCGGCGCCGTCGCCGATGTAGAAGAAGCGCGCCTCCTCGCGCACCCGCTCCGGCGACAGCGGGTGGATGATCAAGGCGTAGAAGTGATTGACCTGATAGCCGAGCAGCAGGTTCGGATAGAAGGTCGGGTATTCGGCGATCTCGCGTTGGTCGGCGGGCCACTCGGGGAACAGCGGCAGACTATCGCCGTCGAGGAGCGGCGCGAAGGTGTTGGTGCCTTGCCCGGCGAAGTCGTCGGAGATGGACATGCAGTAGTGCCGCTCGAGCGGCGAATAGGCGTTCAGCGACGGATGCACCCACGGCAAATGATACGCCTCGCAGTAGTTCTCGACCGCGAGTTTCCAGTTGCAGTCGGCTTCGAACGAAAGACCGTGGTCGGACTTCGACTGCGTCATCGCCGCCTCGCCGCGCGCGCCGATGAACCGAGCATAACGCGCGATCAACGGCGCGGCGTGCTGCTCGAACTCGGGCGCGTCGCCGCTTAGGTTGATGAACAGCACGCCCATCCAACAATGCGAGCGCACCGCCTTCAGACTGTGGCGCGCGCGCTCGAAGCCGTCGACGTGGTTGCGGTTGACGCCGCCGATGTGCGGCGTCGCCTTGAGCGCGCCGTCCAAGTCGTAGCACCACGCGTGATACGGACACACCAGCAAGCCGTTGGTCTGCTTCGGCGCGTCCACCAGCCGCCGACCGCGATGGCTGCATACATTGTGAAACACCGCCAGTTCGCCGTCGCGCCGGTGCACGATCAGCAGCGGCAGCCCCATGAAGTCCACCGGCGCGACCGCGCCTTCGCGCGCGTGGTCGGCGCAGAACGCGAGCGCGGTCCAAGTCTTGCCGAGCACATGGTCGCGCTCGAAGCGATGGTATTCCATCTCGGTGTACGCCGCGTTCGGCATGCCGCGCGCGACCGCGATCGGACGCTCGACCGCGTCGAGATGCCGCGTTGAAATGGCGTCGGCGAAAGGCGGGCTCGGTGGACTCACGGGCTGACTCAACGGCGGATTTGGCGGGTGCGGTTTAATCATTCCGGTTCGGTCGGGTTCGGTTGCGGATGCGGCGTCCGGCGGCGGCCGATAACGGTGCCGATAACGGCGCAGCGGCGCGGCGCGATGGACGATATATTGACACCGCCGGCGGATGCTGGCAACATCCCGCGCGTATTCTAAATCAGCCGTTCCGGCATCCGCAAACCCGCAAATCCCATTGCGACACCCACGACACCGCAGGAGAAATCGCATGAAAACACCCATCCACCACCCGCACGACCGCCCGCAGCGCAAGCGGGAGCACCAGCGTCCGCGCATCTCGCGCCGCGCGTTCCTCGCCGCCACCGGCGCGGCCGCGGCCGGCCTCCATCTGCCGGGCTTCGCCGCCGAGGAGAAGAAACTCAACTTCTACAACTGGGACACCTACATCGGCGAGACCACGCTGGACGACTTCAAAAAGGCCTCCGGCATCGAGGTCAAGATGGACTTCTTCGGCGACAACGCCGAACTCTTCGCCAAGATCCGCGAAGGCAATCCGGGCTACGACGTGATCATGCCGAGCGGCGAGTTCGTCGAGCGCATGTGGCGCGCCGACTTGCTGGAGAAACTCGACCACGGCGCGATCCCGAACTTCCGCAAGAACATCGACCAAGCATTCCATGACGCGGTGTTCGATCCCGGTCGCGCGTATTCGATACCGTATATGTGGGGCACGATGGGAATCGGCTATCGCAAGTCCAAGGTCGCGCGGCCGGACTCGTGGTCGTCGGTGTGGGGTCCGGATTCAGATCAACACAAAGGCCAAATCGGCTGGATCAGCGAAGGCAGTTCGATGATCGGAATGGCGATGCGCTATCTCGGCCACTCGTTCAA
>JBPCXC010000343.1:0-13820 GCA_051008875.1 bacterium | reverse complement strand
CCGAGGTCGGCGTGGTCGCGCGGCTCGAAGTCGAACGCGCGCGGCGCGCCGACGCGACGCACCTCTTCATTGTCGCGCTCGTCGGCGCCAACCGGCACGCTGTCATGCGGCAAGTTCGGCATCTCGTCGAGCAACGCTTGATACTCCGTCTGCACCTTCGCCAACTCGCCCTGCCCGGCTTTCAACGCCTTGCCGATGTCGGCGGACTGCGCCAGCAAATCTTTCGCGTCATCGCCCTTCGCCTTGGCCGCGCCGACCGCTTTGGCGGCGGCGTTGCGCTGCGCTTGCAGCGACTCGGCGCGCTGCTGCAGTTCGCGCCGAGTCTGTTCGAGCGACTCGAATCGCGCGAGGTCGAGATCATAGCCGCGGGTCTTCAACACCGCGGCGGTCGCCGCCAAATCCTGCTTCAATGATTTTGGATCGAGCATTTGCGCTAACGTTAATCGAGTTCGGATTGATCGATCACATCGACGCCGTCGGGCGGGGCGAACTCGAAGATGCGATCGGCGAGCGCGGCGTTCTCAGTGACCGCGGCGAAACTGATGCGGGTGCGTTGGTCGAGCGTGTCGATCAACTCCATCAGCCGCAACACGCGATCCTCGAAGCCGATGCGCACTTCGGCGAAGCCGCTGTGCGAGTCGATCGGAATCAGATTGACCCAGTCAAACCGCCCTTGCGTGCCGATCTCCTCGACCTCGTAATGGCCGTTGATCTCGCCGTCGGCGGCGAGCAGGATCGCCGGCGTGCGCCCAAGCGCGCGCGATTGATCGCGCACCGTGACTTGCTCCAGCGCGATGTCGTACAGCCACACGCGCTCGCCGTCGCCGACGATCTCCTGCGCGTCCGGCGGCTCGTAGTCCCAGCGGAATCGCCCGGGACGCTTGATCCAAACCGTGCCGCGACCGTCGTCGATCGCGTTCAAGTCTTCGTCGAGCACGACCTGGGTGAAGCGCGCCTCGAAGGTCTCGACTTGATCGAAGAATCGCTGCAACGACTCGACCGCGACGCCGGCGACGACCGACGTCGGCGCGAACGCGCACGCGCCGAACAACGCGAACGCGCCGAGCGATGCGCGACGAAATAACGCACGGCGAAGTTGTTGGCGCGCCATCGCGCTACCCCTCCGGCGGCGACGGCGCCAGCACTTCGCGCTTGCCGTTGTCGTTCGGGCTGACCACGCCGCTCTCCTCCATCGTCTCGATCATCCGCGCGGCGCGGTTGTAGCCGACCCGCAGCGCGCGCTGCAGCGACGAGATCGAGGCGCGCCGACTCTGCGTGACGAAGCGCACCGCCTCGTCATACAGCGGGTCGCTTTCGCCGCCGTCGTCGGATGACGCGCCGTCGCCGGCGAAGGCGCCGCCGGGCGCGCCGTCGGTCACTTGCTCGAGATACACCGGCGCGCCGCCGCGCTTGAGATGCGCGACCACTTCGGCGACCTCCTCGTCGGACACGAACGAGCCGTGCACGCGCTGCGTCATGCTGCTGCCCGGCGGCATGTACAGCATGTCGCCCTGGCCGAGCAGTTGCTCGGCGCCCATCTGATCGATCACCGTGCGCGAGTCGGCGCGCGAGGAAACCTGGAACGCGATCCGCGTCGGCACGTTCGCCTTGATCAAGCCGGTGACGACGTCCACCGACGGACGCTGCGTCGCCAGCACCAAATGGATGCCGGCGGCGCGCGCGCGCTGCGCGATGCGGATGATGATCGCCTCGATCTTCTTGCCGGCGACCATCATCAAGTCGGCCAACTCGTCCACCACCACGACCACATACGGCAACGGACGCAGCGTCTCGACCGGCGCGTCGCTGTCATCAGGCGGCGGCGCCATCGGGTCGGCGAGCGGCGCGCCGTCGGCGATGGCGCGCGCGACCTGCTTGTTGTAGCCGACGATGCTGCGCACGTTGAGCGCCGCCATCACGCGGAAGCGCCGGTCCATCTCGCCGATGCACCAGCGCAACGCGTTCGCCGCCTTCTCCATGTCGGTGACCACCGGCGCGAGCAGATGCGGGATGCCGTCGTACACCGACAACTCGAGGAACTTCGGATCGACCATGATCATCCGCACCTGCTCCGGCGTGGCTTTGTACAGGATGCTCAGGATCAGCGCGTTGATGCACACCGACTTGCCCGAGCCGGTGGTGCCGGCGATCAGCAGGTGCGGCATCTTGATCAAGTCGGCGATCGCCGGGCTGCCGGCGATGTCCTTGCCGAGCACCAGCGTCAGCGGCGACGCGCTGTGGTCGTACGCCTGCGACGACAGCCCCTCGACCAGCCGCACGGTCTCGCGGTTCTGGTTCGGGATCTCCAAGCCGATCACGGTCTTGCCGGCGATGTTGTCGACCACGCGCACGCTCTCGACCGACAGCGAGCGCGCTAGGTCGCGCGACAAGCCGACGATCTGGCTCGACTTGATTCCCGGCGCCGGCTCGACCTCGAAGCGGGTGATGACCGGACCCGGCTGCACCGCCTCGACGACCACATCCACGCTGAAGTCCTTCAGTTTCTTCACCAGCAGGCGCGACATCGTCTCCAACTCGTCGCGCGAATAGCCGGCGACCGACTCGGACGGCGCCTCGAGCAGCGACAGCGGCGGCAACTCGCCGCCCATTCCCGGCGCCGGATCGACGAACAAGTTGGTCTGACTCTCCTTCATCTTGCGCGTGCTCGGCGCGGCGGCGGTGATCTTCGGCGCGATCTTCGGCGGCTTGCGCGCGCCCAGCTCGTCGCGGAACTTCTTCACCGTGGCGGTGGGCGAGCGGGAGGTGCGCTCGCCGGCGGGGGGGTCGGCGCGCGCTTCGACTTGCGCGGTGACGAACTTCGCCACGGCGAAGGCGCGATAGCCGATGCGATCCATCAACGCGAACCACGACAGATGCAAGAACAAGGTGATGCCGGTGAACAGCATCGCCAAAAACAACACGGTGACGCCGAGCGCGCCCAAGCCGGCGAGCAGCGAAGCGGCGCTGTACTGGCCGATGATGCCGCCGGCGTTGAGCGCGTCGGTCGGCCAGTACAGATGCTCCAAGCCGCATGCGCCGAGCATCGCCAAGACGAAGCCGAGCGCGGGCAGCGCGCGGGTGTAGGCGTTGTGCGCGCGCAACTCGCGCCGACCGCGCATGCGCCAGCCGAATGCACATAGCAGCAGGAGACACAAATACGCCATGCGCCCGAACGCGGCGAACATCCAGTCGGCGAACCACGCGCCAACTTTGCCGCCGAGATTGAGGATGCCGTGGCCGCTACCGGTGTGCGTCGGACCCGGGTCGGCGGGCGAATAAGTCAGCAGCGCGACCGCGAGATAGAACAGCAGCGCGAGCAACGCGAGCACGCCAGCCTCGCGCAGAAGCGAGGAGAGTTTATGCGGAGTCATCGGACGCACGGGTTGTCGGGGCGATGATTAAGGTGATGATCGGGCGCGATGATTCTACCACGTGTGCGCGATGATGAATGCGTCACTGCGTTATCGGGATCGCCCCCCCGCCGTCATTCCCGCAGGGATGCGGGGAATCCAGTTGCCATGGATGGCAATCTATACGCTGGCGCAATGTCAAAAAAGAAAAAGAGATTCCCGCCTACAGACTGCGGGAATGACGGCGAAAGAAAAAGTGCGCTTGCTTTTCACGCAGTGATCGAGCATGTTTTCATCTCCGACTGATCAGGGTGGACCGAGCATTGGCGAAGCATCCGCGCGCAGGTGGTCGAGCACGTGGCGCAAATCGTCGGGCAACTCGGCGCGGATGTCGATCGTCGCGTCGTCGCGCGGGTGGCGGAAGCGTACGCGTTCGGCGTGCAGGAACATGCGCGCCAGCCCGGCTTGCTTGGCGACGCGGTTGAATGCGCGGTCGCCATAGACGCGGTCGCCGGCGATCGGATGACCATCGGCGGCGGCATGCGCGCGCGCTTGGTGCATGCGACCGGTGAGCAGTTGAATCGCCACCAAGGTGCAGCCGCGCAACGCCTCGCGCGGCGCGAACACGCTATGCGCCTCGACCGCGCGCGCGTCGGCGTCGGCGACTCGACTCGGTCGCGCGAGCGGCTGATCGATTCGCCGTGCGCCGCCGCGCCACGCGCCTTTGACCAGCGCGACATAGTCCTTGCGAACCGCGCGCGCGCGCAGTTGCGACTGCACGCCAAGCAGCGCTTCTCGCCGCTTCGCCAGCATCAAGCAGCCCGACGTCTCGCGGTCGAGACGATGCGCCAACTCCAAATAATCCAACTCCGGACGCAGCGCGCGCAACGCTTCGATCAAGCCGTAGCGCAGCCCGCTGCCGCCATGCGCCGCCAGTCCCGCCGGCTTGTCCACCACCAGCAACGACTCGTCCTCGAACAACGCCGGGATTTTGTCAAGCCAGTCACGCGGAATCGTCGGCGCGTCGTTGGCGGCGGCGCGGCGCAGCGGCGGGATGCGCAGTTTGTCGCCGGCGCGCAGTTGATACGGCGCCTTCTTGCGCGCGCCGTTGACCCGCACCTCGCCGCCGCGCAAGGCGCGATACAGCCGCGTCTTCGGCACGCCTTTCAAGTGCGTGATGAGGAAGTTGTCGATGCGCTGACCGACTTGCGCCGCGCCGACTTCGAAAATCTCGACCCGCGCACGGTCGGCATCGGCATCGCGGTCACCGTCACCAGCCCCGCCGTCTTTGCGCGTATCATTCTGATACGCGCCCTTCGGGCTCGCTACGCTCGCGAAAAAACGCTCCCGACGTTTTTTCCCCGCAGTCTTTAAGCGGGAATCTCTTTTCGCTTTTCGAACCATCACGCCAGATTGAACATCGCCATCCTTGGACGGCTACATTGCTCGTATCGTCCTGATACGCGCCCTTCGGGCTCGCGTTGCTCGCGAAAAAACGCTCCGGCGTTTTTTCGCGGCGTCCCAGCCGGAATGACGGCGAGGGAGCGCGTCACCGTCATCGTCGCATCACCGTCGTCACGGTCACCGTCGCCCTCGCGTGTCGTCATCATCCGCGACGCGTCACCGCATCCAGCGCGCGTCGCGCTGCCATGCCAATCACCAGCGTCGGCATTCGCAGCGCGCCGCCGGGGAATGCCTTGTGCGGAATCGCGGCGAACGCCTCCAGCCGCCGCGAGTCGCCGCTCACCGCGTCGGCGAGCAAGCCGCCTGCATAGCCGCTGAGCGCCATGCCTTGACCGGAGAATCCTTGCGCGAACCAGCCGACGTCGTCGAGCCGACCGATGTGCGGCGCGCGGTTGCGCGTGATCGCGACATAGCCGCCCCAGGCGAAGTCGATTCGCGCGCGGTTGAGTTGCGGGAACACGCGCAGCATCCGCCGCCGCAGCGACCGCGCCAGATGACGCGGCGGGCGCGTCGAATAACTGACCCGCCCGCCGAACAACATGCGGTGGTCGGCGGACAGACGGTAATAGTCGAGCACCAAGTTGGTGTCGGCGACCGCCGCGCGGTTGGCGATCAACGCATCGGCGAAGTCGGCGCCGAGCGGCTCGGTGGCGACGATGTAGGTGCCGACCGGCATGATGGTGCGCGCCAAGCGCGGCTGCAGGCGGTCGAGATAGGCGTTGCACGCATACACCACGCGCTCGCAGCGCAACGCGCCATGCGCGGTGTGCAGCGTCACGCCGCCGGTGGTGGTGGCGCCGGCCCTGGCGGTGGTGGGCTCGATGCGCGTCACCGCGCTGTCGCGATACAGCCGCGCGCCGGCGCGCTGCGCGGCGTCGGCGAGACCGAGGCAATAGTTCAGCGGATGCAGATGCGCGCTCGCCGAGTCCGCCACCGCGCCGCTGTATCGCGCGCTGGCGAGCGTCTGGCGCAGGCGGTTGCGGTCGAGGTATTCGAGCGTGTCGCAGCCGTATCGCGCGCGCAAATGCTCCGCCCAGCGACGCAGTTCGCGCGCTTGACGCGGGCTGACGGCGACATGCAAATAGCCGGGCGTGAAGTCGCAGGCGATGTCGTGACGGGCGATGCGTTCGCGCGTCCACGCGACCGCGTCGAGCGAATGGCGCCACAACTCGCGCGCCGCGTCGGCGCCGGCGAGCCGCTCCAACGCGCTTTGCTCGATGGAATAACCGGTCAGGATTTGCCCGCCGCTGCGCCCGGACGCGCCCCAGCCGAAGTCGCGCGCCTCCAGCACCGCCGCGTCAACGCCGCGCTCGGCGAGATGCAGCGCGGTGGAAACGCCGGTGATGCCGCCGCCGATAATCGCCACCGACGCCCGTTGCACGCCGCGCAACGCCGGCGCACCGAGATCGTAGCGGCGACTGGCTTGGTAATACGAGTCGACGGCGTGGCTCACTTGAACTTGCGCGGCTGCGAACGGAATCGGTGGGCGTAGCGAAAGCAAACGGAAGCGGCGATAAACGGACGGAAGCGGACGCGGCGCAACAATGCGATAATCGCGCCGATGGGACGCGATCATAGCACTTGCGCGCCCGCACAGCCGATGGCGAACCAAGACCAATCCAAAGACCGACTCAAAAACCGCGACGCGCCGGCGCGGTCGAACGTCGAACCACCGACTCAGCCAACCGCCGGACCGCCGGCGGAGTTGCGGCAGTGGTTGGACGCGAACGCGATCGAAGAGGTCGAGTCGGTCATCGCCGACATGACCGGCGTCGCCAAGGGCAAGATTCTGCCGGCGCGGAAATACCGCGAGGATGTCGGGCTGCGGCTGCCGCACAGCGTGTTCGCGCAGACCGTCAGCGGCGACTATCCGAAGCGGTGGGAGGTGCTCGCCGAATCCGACGGCGACATCCTGCTCAAGCCCGACGCGGCGACCGCGCGGGTGGTGCCGTTCGCGTCCAAACGCAGCGCGGTGATTATCCACGACTGCCAGCATTTCGACGGCACGCCGGTCGAGGTCGCGCCGCGCCAAGTGCTGCGCCGCGTGCTCGCGAGATACAACGATCTCGGCTGGACGCCGGTGGTCGCGCCGGAGGTCGAGTTCTATCTGGTCAAGCCGAACCCCGACGCCGACTATCCGCTCGAGCCGCCGGTCGGAAGATCGGGTCGCCCCGAGAGCGGACGCCAGGCGTTCAGCATCGACGCGGTCAACGAGTTCGATCCGTTGTTCGAGGACTTGTACGACTATTGCGACGTGCAGGACATCGGCATCGAAACGCTGATCCACGAGTCCGGCGTCGCGCAAATGGAAATCAATCTGCTGCACGGCGACGCGATGGAGTTGGCCGATCAGGTGTTCCTGTTCAAGCGCGCGTTGCGCCAAGTGGCGATGCGCCACAAGACCTACGGCACCTTCATGGCGGCGCCGATGGAGTCGCAGCCGGGCAGCGCGCTGCACATCCATCAAAGCGTGATCGATCAAAACGGCGACAACATCTTCAGCGAGCCGAGCGGCGGCGAGAGCGCGAAGTTCAAGCATTTCATCGGCGGACTGCAACGCTATCTGCCGGCGGCGATGGCGCTGTGCGCGCCGAACGTCAACTCCTATCGCCGCCTCGCGCCGGACGAGTTCGGCGTGCCAGTCAACATCGAATGGGGCTACGACAACCGCACCGCCGGGTTGCGCGTACCGTTCTCGACCGCGCAGGCGCGACGCGTCGAAAACCGCATCTGCGGCGCCGACGTGAACCCCTATCTGGCGATGGCGGCATCGCTCGGCTGCGGCTATCTCGGCGTGACCGAGCGCATCGAACCAAAGCCGCCGGTGGACGGCGACGCCGCCAAACTCGAAACCACATTGCCGCACACCTTGCGCGAAGCGGTGCACGAACTGCTCGAATGCGATGCCCTGCGCGAGTTGCTCGGCGAGAGTTTCGTGCGGCTGTACAGCAGTGTCAAACAACACGAATACAACACCTTCTTGAACGTCATCAGCGCCTGGGAGCGCGAACATCTGCTGCTGAATGTGTGACGCCCAAGCGCGTCGGCGGACGCCATGAACATCGCCTCCATCGAGACTTTCCACGACCAGTTCGTCGGCTTGGTCAAAGTCACCACCGAACGCGGCGACAGTGGCTGGGGGCAAGTCGCGCCGTATAACGCCGACATCACCTGCCAAGTGCTGCATCGCCAAGTCGCCCCGCATGCGCTCGGCGAAGACGCGCTCGGCATCAAAGCGCTTACGACGCGCATCCCGGAACGCGAGCACAAGTTCCCCGGCTCGTACTTGCGCCGCGCGCTCGCCGGACTCGACACCGCGCTGTGGGACTTGCGCGGCAAACTCGAGGGCAAGCCGGTGTGCGCGTTGATCGGCGGCGCGCCGGGACCGTTGCGCGCCTATGCGTCGTCGATGAAACGCGACATCACCGGCGCGCAGGAGGCGCAACGGCTGGCGCGGCTGCGCGACCGCTTCGGCTTCGACGCATTCAAGTTCCGCATCGGCGCCGAGTGCGGGCACGACCGCGACCAATGGCCCGGACGCAGCGAAGACATCGTCGCGCGCATGCGCGAGGCGATGGACGATTCGGTCGCGCTGCTGGCGGACGCCAACTCCGGCTATTCGCCGGCCAAGGCGATCGAGGTCGGCTACTTGCTCGCCGACCACGGCGTATGCCATTTCGAAGAGCCGTGCCCGTATTGGGAGTTGGAACAAACCGCCGCGGTCACCGCCGCGCTCGCGCACCTTCCGCTCGACGTCACCGGCGGCGAGCAAGACTGCGAACTGCCGACTTGGCGACGGATGATCGAGCAACGCGCGGTGAACATCGTGCAACCCGACTTGTGCTATGTCGGCGGCCTGACGCGCGCGCTCGAAGTCGCCCGAATGGCCGCCGAACACGGCCTGCGATGCACCCCGCACAGCGCGAACTTGTCGCTGGTGACGTTGTTCACGATGCATTTCCTGCGCGCGATTCCGAACGCCGGGGAATATCTCGAGTTGTCGATCGAGGGCGCGGATTACTATCCGTGGCAGCAGGGGTTGTTTCGAGAAGATCCGTATGCGGTCGCCGATGGCTGCGTAACCGTGACCGACCAGCCGGGCTGGGGCGTGGAGATTAGTCCGGCGTGGCTAAGCGCTGCTGTGCATCGGGGGAGTCGGCTGTAGTTGGTGCGTTGAGTCTCGCATCGCCCTCTGCTGTCATTCTCGCCGCGCCCCTTCCGCCGTCATTGCGCGCATCATCCTGATACGCGCAATGACGGCGGGGCTGGCAAGCGCGCCCGGCGGGTCGCTTACGCTCGCGAAAAACCCGCTCCAGCGTTTTTTTACGCATATCATCCCCATCGACAAACCCGCACACCACGCATCGGCGAGCCGGTTGTAGTCCGCATCGAATCCAAACATGACCGAAACAATCTTCACCCACGATTATCAAAGCACCCCCTATTGGTGGCAGCGCACGCCGCGTCCATCGCAGTGCGGCGACGCGCCGCCGCAGTCCGCCGACGTGGTCGTGATCGGCTCCGGCTACACCGGGTTGTCCGCCGCGATCCAGACTGCGCGCGGCGGGCGGCGCACCGTGGTGGTGGACAGCGAGGCCGCTGGCTGGGGCTGTAGTTCGCGCAACGGCGGGCAGGTCAGTCCGAGCATCAAGCCGCCGTATCATCTGCTGGCGAAGCGGCTCGGCGCGCCGGCGGCGACGCGGATTTTGCGCGAGGGCAACAACGCGTTGGCGTGGATCGAAGCGTTCATCGCCGACCACGACATCGCCTGCGACTACCGCAAAGTCGGGCGATTCCACGGCGCGCACAGCCCGGCAGCGTTCGCGCAACTGCGCCGCGCGATCGCAGCGCTCCCATCCGAGTTGGGCATCGACGCCTATCCGCTCGCGCGCACCGACCAGCACAGCGAAGTCGCCAGCGATCTGTATCACGGCGGCGTGATCTATCCCCACCACGCCTGCATCGACCCGGCGCGCTATCACCGCGGACTGCTCGAATGCGCGCAAGCCGCCGGCTGCGAAATCATCAGCCATTGCCGAGTCGATTCGATCCAACGACGCGGCGGCACAACATTCAGCGGCGGCGCAAGACACGACAACACGGAACGCGACGGCGCAAGTCGCGGTAGCGCAATCCGCAACACAACCCGCAACAACCTCGAAGTCCGAACCACAAAAGGCAGCATCGTCGCGCGCGATGTGATCGTCGCCACCAGCGGATACACCGGCGGCATCACGCCGTGGCAGCGGCGGCGCATCATTCCGGTCGGCACCTATGTCATCGCCACCGAGCCGCTGCCGAGCGGCACGCTGGAGCGGTTGCTACCGCGCAACCGCGTGGTCACCGACACCCGCCGGATGGTGATGTACTACCGCGCCTGCCCCGAGCGTCGCCGGCTGCTGTTCGGCGGGCGCGTGTGCCTGCGCGAGACCGATCCGCGCCGCAGCGCGCCGCGCCTGCGCCGCCAGATGCTGCGCCTGTTCCCCGAACTCGAAGCCGCGCGCATCAGCCATTCGTGGATGGGATTCGTCGGCTTCACCTTCGACCAACTGCCGCACAGCGGCGCGCGCGACGGCCTCCACTACAGCCTCGGCTACTGCGGCTCCGGCATCTCGCTGTCGAGCTACCTCGGCATGAAAACCGGCCTCAAAGTCCTCGGCGACCCCGGCGGCGCCACTGCCCTCGACCCCTTGCGCTTCCCCGCCCGCCCCTACTACCGCCGCACCCCATGGTTCCTCGCCCCGGCGCTGCTGTACTACCGCTGGCGCGACGAAATGGAAAGCGCGCGAGCGGGGAGGCGATGCATCCGCGCGGATTGATTGCTATGCTCGCCGCCCGAAGCGAATTATGAAGCAACCAACCTTTCCATAGATTTATTCCACACCAACATTTATCCACGAGGAAACCCGATGAAAGCAACACCGAGATTCGCCGCGCTCGCCAGCGCGGTTTTCGCATTAACAACCATCAACGCGGTCGCCGACGACGAAGTCACCGTCGCCTCCTGGGGCGGCTCGTATCAGGACGCGCAGAGCAAGGCGCTGTTCCAGCCGGTGTCCGAGGCGCTCGGCATCCGCATCAACGAGGAGACCTACAAAGGCATCGGCCAAGTGCGCACCAAGGTGGCGGCCAACGCGGTGCCGTGGGACATCATCAGCACCGGCTCGGGCGGCGGCGCGCGCGCCTGCGTCGAGAAGATTCTGATCCCGCTCGACTACGACCTCATCGACGTCTCGAACTTCGTCGCCGACACCCATCTGCCGTGCTGCGTCGGCTCGGATGTGTTCGCCACGGTGATGGCGTGGAACACCGAGACCTACGGCGACAATGGCCCGCAGAGTTGGGCCGACTTCTGGGATGCCGATAAATTCCCCGGCACGCGCGCGATCCGCGGCAAGATGCACGGCATGCTGGAGCCGGCGCTGATGGCCGACGGCGTCCCGCCAGCGCAAGTGTACCAAGTGCTCGACAGCGAAGCCGGCATCCGCCGCGCGCTCGACAAGATCCGCGAACTCAAGCCGCATGTGGCGGTGTGGTGGGGCTCCGGCGCGCAGCACGCGCAGTTGATGAAGGACGGCGAAGTGGACATGACCACCGGCTGGAACGGTAGATTCGATGTCGCCCGCGCCGACGGCGCGCAAGTCGCCTACACCTACAACCAAGGGCTGCAGGACTACGACTGCTTCGGCATCCCCACCGGCGCGCCCAACCAAGACTTGGCGATGCGCGTCATCGCCGAGATGAGCAAGGCCGAGTTCCAAGTCAATCTGCCGAAATACATCACCTACGGCCCGACCAACTCCGACGTCTATAAGATCGGCAAGGTCGATGACGCGGTGGCGCGCAAACTACCGTCGCATCCCGACAACGCGCGCAAGTTGCTGCCGGTCAGCCAAGAGTGGTATGCGAAGTGGGAGAAACTCGCGTCGGAGATGTATCAAGACATGATCACCGAGTGATCCGCGCGTTTCGCGCAAGACCCGAGCGAAGGCGGCGATCCGACGCGCCGCCTTCGCTTAACAACATTGCGCTTTTGGTCGTTCGGCGCGCGCGTGATTCCGGCGCAATGTACTTGAGTCCACCGACATGACGCCGAGCAAGGCGGTGCCGATCCACATCCGCGCCGCCACCAAGACCTACGGCGACGTGCATGCGCTCGACCACGTCGATCTCGATGTCCGCAGCGGCGAGTTCCTCACGCTGCTCGGACCAAGCGGCTCGGGCAAGACCACCTTGCTGATGGTGCTCGCCGGATTCACGCGCCCCGATTCCGGCAGCCTACGCTTCGGCGACGCGGAGATGATCCGCACCCCGCCGCATCGGCGCGAAGTCGGCATGGTGTTCCAGAACTACGCGCTGTTCCCGCACATGAGCGTGGCCGGCAACATCGGCTTCCCGCTGAAACTGCGCGGCGCGACCAAGCACGACCTCGCCGCGCGGGTCGAGCGCGCGCTCGCCACGGTGCGCTTGGACGGCTACGGCGATCGCCGCATCACCCAACTCTCCGGCGGGCAGCGCCAGCGCGTCGCCCTCGCCCGCGCGATCGTGTTCGAGCCGCGCATCCTGCTGATGAGCCGCTGTCGGCGCTCGACAAGAAACTGCGCGAGCACATGCAGATCGAACTGCGCCGCCTGCACGACCAACTCGGCATGACCACGGTGTATGTCACCCACGACCAGCGCGAGGCGCTGACCATGTCCGACCGCATCGCCGTGATCAACCACGGCAAACTGGTGCAGTTGGACGCGCCGCGCGAAATCTACGACTCTCCGGCGAACCCGTTCGTCGCCAACTTCATCGGCGAATCGACGCTGCTGCCGGTCGAGCGGATCGACGGCAAGCCGTGCTATCGCGGCGTGCCGCTGCGCATCTCCAAGGCGCGCGCGGCGCGCGGCAATCTGCTGATGCTCCGCCCCGAGCGCCTGCTGCTGCTCGGCGACGGCGACGACGAAACCGCGCACTACAACCGCTTCACGGCGACGGTCGGCGACGTGGTCTATCAAGGCGAGAGTTTCGTCACCTACGCGACCCTCGCCGACGGCGTCGAAGTGACCGTGCGCAGCGTCAGCCAGCAGCGCGCGCTGGCGGCAGCGCCGCGCGCCGGCAGCGAGATCACGCTCGGGCTGCACCCGGACGAGACCACGTTGATCCCGGACGACGACGCGTGAACGCGGCCGCCGAAGGCATCAACGCCGACGCCCTGCGCCGCGACCAATCGCGCGAGCGGTGGGCGCTGCTCGGGCTGTCGGCGCCGGCGGCGCTGCTGGTGCTGGTCATCGTCGTCATCCCGGTCGGCTGGCTGTTCTATCTGTCGCTGTTCAACGACGACGGCGCGCTGTCGCTGCGCAACTACACCCGCATGCTGGAGAGCAAATCGTACTTGCGCATCTTCGCCACCACTTTCAATGTGAGTTTCATGACCACCGCGATCTGCGTGCTGCTCGGCTATCCGCTGGCGTATTTCCTCGCGCAGTTGCCGCGGCGCTGGGCGGCGCTCGGCATGATGGCGGTGCTGCTGCCGTTCTGGACCTCGCTGCTGGTGCGCACCTATGCCTGGCTGGTGGTGCTGCAGCGCAAAGGGCTGATCAACCAATGGGGCATGGAGTTGGGGCTGTGGGATGCGCCGCTGAAACTCGCGCACAACCTGAACGGCACGCTGATCGGCATGGCGCACATCATGCTGCCGTTCCTGGTGCTGCCGCTGTACGGCTCGATGAAGGCGATCGATTCCGACTACATGAAAGCCGCCGCCAACTTAGGCGCCGGGCCGGCCAGCGCGTTCCGGCATGTCTTCCTGCCGCTGTCGCTGCCGGGGCTGTTCGCCGGCGTCGTCATCGTCTTCGTGCTGTGCCTCGGCTTCTTCGTCACCCCGGCGGTGCTCGGCGGCGGGCGAGTCATCATGGTGTCGATGAAGATCGAGAACCTGATTGATCTGTTCTTCAACTTCGGCACCGCCAGCGCGCTCGGCGTGGTGCTGCTCGCGCTCACGCTGATGGTCTTGTTCGC
>JBPCXC010000342.1:0-3334 GCA_051008875.1 bacterium | reverse complement strand
GCCCTGACCCTGGCCATCGCCGTGGATGCCCTGAGCGCTGACAACGTGCGCGCGGTGATGATGCCGTCGCGCCACACCAGCGACATCAGCCTCGAAGACGCGCGCGCGCAAGCCGAGTCGCTGTCGGTGCGCTACGAAGTGATTCCGATCGAACCGATCTATCGCGCCGCGCTTGCCCAACTGCAGCCGATGTTCGCGCGCCGCGCCGCCGACGCCGCCGAGGAGAATCTGCAAGCGCGCTGCCGCGGCATGCTGCTGATGGCGATCTCCAACAAGTTCGGCTCGATGGTGCTGACCACCGGCAACAAGAGCGAGATGGCGGTCGGCTACGCGACGTTGTACGGCGACATGGTCGGCGGCTTCGCCGCGATCAAGGACGTGCCGAAGATGATGGTGTACGCGTTGGCGCGCTGGCGCAACGCCCGCGACCGCGCGCCGGTCATCCCCGAACGCGTGCTCGCGCGCGCGCCGAGCGCCGAACTCGCGCCCGACCAGACCGACGCCGACACCCTGCCGCCGTATGAGATCCTCGACTCGATTCTCGAGGCGTTCATCGAGCGCGACCTTTCCGCCGAGCAGATCATCGCCGACGGCAACCACGACGCCGACACCGTGCATCGCGTGATCGAGATGGTGGTCGCCAACGAATACAAGCGCCGCCAGTCCGCCCCCGGCGTGCGCGTCACCGCGCGCGCCTTCGGCAAGGACCGACGCTATCCGATCACCTCCGGATTCCCCGCGTCGCGCGACGGCGAATGACGCGCGCCGCGCGGCGGCGAATCAACCTCGCGAGTTTGCGCCGTCGGACCAGCCGGGTCGGCGCAATGCGGATTCCAATCTGGCGATGAAACGTTCGCGCGCGATCGGCTCGGCGCCGAGGCGCAGCAGATGCGGCGAGCACACTTGGCAGTCGATCAAGCGAAAGTCGCGGCGCAGCAACTGCTCGATCAACAACGCCAGCGCGACCTTGGAGGCGTCGGCGGCGCGGCTGAACATGCTCTCGCCGAAGAACGCGCCGCCGAGCGCGATGCCATACAGCCCGCCGATCAACTCGCCGCGCCGCCAAACTTCCGCCGAATGCGCGACGCCGCGCCGATGCAAACCGATATACGCACGCATCATCTCGTCGCTGATCCATGTGCCGTTGGTGTCGTCGTCGTCATTGTTGTTGTCGCGCGGCGCGGCGCATTCGGCAATGACGCGCTCGAAGGCGGTGTCGAGTCGAAAGCCGCAACGATAGCGGCGGATGGACTTGCGCAAACTTCGCGACGGTTCGAACTTGTCCGGAAAAATCACGCAACGCGGGTCCGGCGACCACCACAGGATCGGCTCGCCCGGGCCATACCACGGGAAGATTCCGCGGCGATAGGCGGCGAGCAAACGCTGCTCGCTCAAGTCGCCGCCGACCGCCAGCAAGCCCTCTTCGCTGGCGGCGTGCAGCGGCGGAAACCATTCGCCCGAGGCGCGCGTCGGCAACATGCGGCGAACATAACGATTCGCGCCGCTGATGTAAATTCGCGCGCATCATACATGCGACCAACGCGCGCGGCGGAGACACCATCGCGCATGCGACCAATCCGCGGCGGCGATACAATCGCGCGATGCGAGTTCTGGGCATCGAGACTTCCTGCGACGACACCGCCGCTGCGATCTACGACAGCGCGAGCGGCGCGCTCGTGCATCGCTTGGCGACGCAGGTTGATTTGCACGCGCAATACGGCGGCGTGGTGCCGGAGTTGGCGGCGCGCGATCACCTCAAGGCGCTGCTGCCGCTGATCGATCATCTGCTGCGCGAGTCCGGCGGCGGCGCGCCCGACGCGGTCGCGTACACCGCCGGACCGGGGCTCGCCGGCGCGCTGCTGGTCGGCGCGTCGGTCGGCAAGGGCTTGGCGCGCGCGTGGGGCGTGCCGGCGATCGGCGTGCATCATATGGAGGGGCATCTGCTGGCACCGATGCTGGAGGCGGCGATGACCGGCGCGACGCCGCCGGCGCCGCCGATGCTCGCGCTGCTGGTCTCCGGCGGCCACACTATGTTGGTGGATGTCGAAGCGGTCGGCGCCTATCGCATCCTCGGCCAGTCGCTCGACGACGCCGCCGGCGAAGCCTTCGACAAAACCGCGAAGTTGCTCGGGCTGGGCTATCCTGGCGGGCCGGCGATCGCCCGCGCCGCGCGCGACGGACGCGACGGACGTTTCACCCTGCCGCGCCCGATGACTCGCCGCGCCGGCCTCGACTTCAGTTTCAGCGGGCTGAAGACTCAAGTGCGCGTCACCGCCGCGCAGCAACCGCTCGACCGCCAGACCATCGCCGACTTGGCGCGCGCGTTCGAGACCGCCGTGGTCGAGACCCTCGCGCTCAAATGCGAGCGCGCATTGCGCCACAGCGGACGCGCGCGGCTGGTGGTGTCCGGCGGCGTCGGCGCCAACGCGCGCTTGCGCGAGCGCCTGCGCCAAACCGTCGGCGCGCTCGGCGCCGAGGTGTTCTATCCGCGCCCCGACTTGTGCACCGACAACGGCGCGATGATCGCCTACGCCGGCTGCCTGCGCTTAGGTCTGCCGTCGCGCCAAGCCGACCGCGACGGCCGATTCGAAGTGCGTCCGCGGTGGAGTTTGGAGGAGATTTGAGCGGTGGTTAAGTGCGTGTCGCACGCAACCATCTTCCCCCCGCCGTCATTCCCGTAGTCTGTTGAGCGGGAAAAAATCGCCCGGAGCGATTTTTCGCGAGCGTAAGCGAGCCCGCAGGGCGAGTATCAGGGACGATACGAGCAATCCACACTTGCGCAAGCAAGTGAGGCAAGCCAACGGCTTGCTTGCTTTTGATGACGGCGAAGGGTGAGTGCGGGGTGTGTTGAAAAGCGAAGAGAGATTTCCGCTTACATCAAAAGCAAGCAGCCCTTCGGGCTGCCTCACTCGCTGAAGCGAGCGATGGATTCCCGCTTAAAGACTGCGGGAATGACGGCGGGGGAGGTGCTGCGGGAAAAAAACGCCGGGAGCGTTTATTCGCGTCGCCGTGCGGCGAGTTGTAGTTTGCTTTCCTCACCGCGCATCAAGCGGCGCAGGTTGGCGCGGTGGCGCCAGAGCAGCAGCGCGGCGAGCAGCAGCGACAGCGCGAAATACGACGGCGTCGGCAGCAGCCACAATGTCAGTGGCACCGCCGCGGTCGCCGCGGTCAGCGCCGCCAGCGACGAGTAGCGGAACACCAGCGCGACGGCGAGCCAGATCAGCGCGAGCAACGCCGCCAGCGTCGGGCTGAGCGCGGCGAGCACGCCGGCGGCGGTGGCGACGCCCTTGCCGCCGCGCAAGTTGAAGAACAGCGGGTAGAGATGACCGAGGAA
>JBPCXC010000341.1:0-7951 GCA_051008875.1 bacterium | reverse complement strand
GCATACGGCCGCAGTGACGTCGGCGCCGGGCGCACCGTGCTGGTCGAGTTCGTCTCCGCCAATCCGACCGGACCGCTGCACGTCGGCCACGGACGTGGCGCGGCATACGGCGACTCGATCGCGCGCATTCTCGACGCCGCCGGCTTCCATGCGCAACGCGAATACTATGTCAACGACGCCGGACGGCAGATGGACATCCTCGCGCTCAGCGTATGGCTGCGCCATCTCGAATCATGCGCGGACACCTCGGCGCGCAACGAAGCGTCGTTCGCCGAAATGTTCGCCGCGAACTTCCCGCCGAACGCCTATCAAGGCGACTACATCCGCGACTTAGCCGCCGGTCTGCGCGCCGCAGTTGGTATGGAGCGCGATACGTTCGATGCGGACGCCGTCGCCGATGCGAACATCGCCGCGTTGTTCGATGCGTTGCCCGACGACGGCGAGGCGCGACTCGACGAGTTGATCCGCCGCTGCCGCGACGCGCTCGGCGAACGCGCGTACCGCGACTTGCACGCGCATGCCTGCGACGCGATGGTCGCCGACATCCGCGCCGACTTGTCCGAGTTCGGCGTGCGTTTCGACAACTGGTTCTCGGAGCGATCGCTGCTCGACGGCGGCGAGGTCGAGCGCGCGATCGCGGCGTTGGCGCGCAACGGACACATCTATGAACGCGACGGCGCGCAGTGGTTCCGCGCGACCGCGTTCGGCGATGACAAAGACCGCGCGGTGATCCGCGCCAACGGCTCGCACACGTACTTCGCCTCCGACATCGCCTATCACTTCAACAAAGGCGAGCGCGGCTTCGACCAACTGCTGAACGTGTTCGGCGCCGATCATCACGGCTACGCCAAGCGCATCCAAGCGTCGTTCGAGGCGCTCGGCAACCGCCGCGACCGACTGCGCGTGCTGCTGGTGCAGTTCGCCGCGCTCTACCGCGCCGGCGTGCGCGTCACCATGTCCACCCGCGGCGGCGAGTTCGTCGCGCTGCGCGAGTTGCGCGAGGAAGTCGGCAACGACGCCGCACGATTCTTCTATGTGTCGCGCAAGAACGACCAACACATGGAGTTCGATCTCGACTTGGCGAAAACGCAATCGGCGGACAATCCGGTTTACTATATCCAGTATGCCCACGCTCGCATCTGCAGCGTCTTCCGTCAGACCGAAACGAGCCGGACCGAAGCGCGCCAATCCGAAGGCGGCGGCGCGCCCGACTACGCGCTGCTGGTCGAGTCGCGCGAGATCGGCTTGATGCGAACGCTGTCGCGATTCCCCGAAGTGGTCGAGCAAGCCGCGCTCGGCTTCGAGCCGCACTTGGTCGCGTATTACTTGCGCGAACTGGCGACCGACTTCCACGCCTATTACAACGCGCATCCATTCTTGTCGAGCGAAGACGGTTTGCGCCGCGCGCGGCTGGGATTGATCGACGCCGCGCGCCAAGTCATCGCCAACGGACTCGACTTGATCGGCGTCGGCGCGCCAGAGCGAATGTGATGGCGCAAGCGCGACGCAAAACCCGCAAGCGCGGCGGCGGATCCGGCTCCGGTGCTGGTTTAGTCGGCGCGGCGATGCTGCTCGCCGGCATGGCGATCGGCTCGCTCGCGACCATCCTGTGGCAGGGCGCGCGCACCAACGACGACGGCGTCGGTGCCGGCATCCGCCAACTCTTCAACGATGCGCGCCAGCCGCCAACGGACTCGACCGCGAACTCGTCCGCGACCGCGCAGCCGCCGCCGAAGCCGTCCACCGACTTCACCTTCTTCACCCTCTTGCCGGAGATCGAAGTGCTCGCGCCGCCGACCGAAGACGCCGATCGACTCGCCGCGAATGACTCGAATGACGACGCGCCCGCCGCCGCTTCCGACTCCGCCGACTCCACCGACAACGCGCAAGTCGCCGCCGAGCGCGTCGCGGCGCGTGCGCCAGCGCAGTACATGCTGCAAGCCGGTTCGTTCCGCCGCGAAGCGGACGCCGACCGACGCAAGGCGACTCTGGCGTTGCAAGGAATCGTCTCGACCATCCAAAAAGTCAGCATCCAAGGACGCGGCGACTTCTTCCGCGTTCGCCTCGGACCGTATCCGACCTATCAAGCGATGGTGCAGGCCGACCGGCGCCTCGCCGACGCCGGCATCAAGACGCTGCGCTTGAAGATGAACCCGGGCTAGTCGCTGCGCTCTATGCCGATGCGCACGATCACCATCGCCACCCGCAACAGCCCGCTCGCGTTGCATCAAGCCGAGACGGTGCGCGCGCGACTGCTCGCCGGACGCGACGACTTGCAAGTCGGGTTGCTTGAAATCGTGTCGGCGGGTGACAAGACTCTCGACGCGCCGCTGTCGCATTCCGGCGGTAAGGGACTGTTCCTGAAGGAGTTGGAGCAGGCGTTGCTGCGCGGCGACGCCGACTTGGCGGTGCATTCGATGAAGGATGTCACCGTCGAGTTGCCCGACGGCTTGGTGATCGGCGCGATCTGCGCGCGCGACGACCCGCGCGACGCGTTCGTCTCGAATCATTTCGCCGCGCTTTCGCAACTGCCGCGCGGCGCGCGCGTCGGCACTTGCAGTCTGCGCCGCCAATGTCAAATCCGCGCGCGTTTCCCGCACCTGCGACTGGTCAACCTGCGCGGCAACATCAACACCCGGCTTGCCAAGTTGGATCGCGGCGAGTTCGACGGCATCGTGCTCGCCGCCGCCGGCCTCGCGCGGCTCGGACTGATCCATCGCATCGCCGAACCGCTCGCCGCCGAGACCTGCCTGCCAGCGGCGGGGCAGGGCGCGATCGGCATCGAATGCCGCGCCGACGCCGCCGACGCGCGCGCGTTGATCGCGCCGCTCGACGACGCCGACTCGGCGCTTTGCGTCGCCGCCGAACGCGCCGTCAACAAACGACTCGACGGTGGCTGCCAATCTCCGGCGGCGGCGTACGCGCAACTGCGCGGCGACCAAATCGCAGTGCGCGGGCTGGTCGGCGAAACCGACGGCTCGCGCATCCTGTACGCCTGCGCCGCCGGCCACCGCGCGCAAGCCATCGAATTCGCCCACGCCTGCGCCGACGACTTGATTGCGCAAGGCGGCGGAGAAATCCTCGCGCGTCTCCGCGACGATGCGGAATGAATGTCGAGTCGATGTTGTCGAGCGTTTGTGTGTTGGTCATGCGCTTCGCCGCTCCATCCGCCGCGCAATGCGCGCGCATCCGCAACGCGCGATGAACACCGAGTCAGCATTGTCAGGCATGCGCGTGCTGGTCACGCGTCCGGCCGATCAAGCCGCTTCGTTGTGCGCTCGCATCGAGCGTTGCGGCGGCGAGGCGATTCGCTTTCCGGTGATCGAGATCGTCCCGCCGCGCGACCCCGCCGCGTTGTCGCGCGCGCTCGATGATCTCGCCGAAGCGGACTTGGCGGTCTTCGTCAGCGCGAATGCCGTCGCTCGGGTCGGCGCGTTGCTGCGCCGCCGCGGCTTGGCGCTCGGCGCCGCGCGGGTCGCCGCGGTCGGTCCGCGCACCGCGGCGCAATGCGCGCGCGAAGGCGTCGCGGTGGACTTCGTCGCGCGCGAGCGCATCGACAGCGAAGGTCTGTTGGAGGCGTTGCGCGACTTCGACGTCGCCGACAAGAAGGTGTTGATCTTCCGCGGCGACGGCGGCCGCGAGTTGATCGAACGCGCGTTATCGGCGCGCGGCGCATCGGTGCGCTATGTCGAAACTTATCGCCGCGCGCGCGCCGACTTAGGAGTTGCGCCGCTGCTGACGCGCTGGCGCGCGCGCGGAGTCGATGCAGTCGCGGTGACCAGCATCGCGGTCGCCGACGCGCTGTGGCGAACGCTCGGCGCCGATGGCCGCGCCTTGCTCGCGCGGACTCCGATCTTTGCTTATAGTGCCCGCGTGGCCGAGCATTGCCGCAAACTCGGCGCCGCGCACGCGCACGCAGCCGCGCGCCCCGACGACGATGCGCTGGTCGGCGCGATCATCGCTTGGGCGGCGCGGCGGATGCGCGAACGCGAACGCGATGTATAAACAACGCGCCGATCGGGCTACTAATTGCAATGTATCGGGCAGTTGAATCAACGGGGTGAGCAGTGACGGAAGCGAAGTCAGAATTTGAACCTAACGCGCCGCGCGCCAATCGCGCCGACGCGAATCAGGCCAACGCTGATCACAGCGCGCAGCGCGCCGACACTGGCGCAACCGCCGCGAATGGATCGCCGCGTGTTGTCGCGACTCATCCATCGCGCGGCCATCGCGCGCTGGCGTGGATCGCATTGTTGATCAGCGTGCTCGCGCTGGCCGCGGGCGGTTATATTTGGCAGCAGCAGCAGTATGGCGCGGTCGGCGTGGATGCGCGCCTCGCCGATGCAATGGATGGATTCGAGGACGCCGTTGCGCGGCTTGATCAGCGACTGAATCAATCCGAAGTTAATCTTGTTGCGCGGTTTGATCAGCGTTTGAAAAAATCCGAAGTTGATCTCGGCGCGCGCGTGGATGCGTTGCGCGACGAATTGCGCGCGCAGCGGGAGGCGGATGCGGCGCGGGCGGAGCGGTTGCGCGGCGAGATGGCGCGACTGTCGTCCGCGGACCGGCGCGGCGTGACCCGATGGAACTTGCGCGAGGCCGAGCAGTTGATGGTAATCGCCAACCAGCGACTGCAGTGGTCGGCGGATGTCGCGTTGGTGCGGCGCGCGCTGCAACTCGCCGACGGCCGGTTGAATCAAATCTATGACCCAGCGCTGACGCCGGTGCGGACGATGCTCGCCGATGAACTGGTCGCGCTCGGCAATGTGCCGACGGTGGATGTGGTCGGCACGTTGAACGCGCTGGCCGCGCTGGCGAACGGCGTGGACGCGCTGCCGCTGGCTGGCGACGCATTGTTCGTTGATGCGGAATCTACCGAAGGCGATGGCGTAAGCGATGTCGATGCTGATGCCGGAACCGCCGCCGCCGATAAAGCCGCGCCGTGGTGGCAGCTCGGCAAGGATATGCTCGCCGATCTCGGCGCGCTGGTGCAAGTCGAGACCGACGGCGCGGCGGCGCGGCCGGTGCTCACCGGCGAGTTGCGGTGGATGATATTCGAGCGCGCGAAGTTGATGCTCGAGTCATCCCAACTCGCATATCTGCGCGCGCGCGACGATGCGTATCGCGTGCGCATCGCGGCGGCGCGGAGCTGGGTGGTCGCCAACTTCGACATCGAATCGCCTCAGGTCATCACTTGGCTGGCGCGCTTGGACGAGATTGCGGCGATGCCGGCGAAGGTGCGTCTGCCCGACATCTCCGCGTCGCTGCGAGCATTGCGCGAAGTGCTGCGCGAAACACCGGCGCAGGCGGACTGACGCGGTGAAACTGGTTCTCACTATCATCCTCACCCTAGGGGCGGCGGTCGGCTTCGCGTTGCTTGCGCTGGACGATCCCGGCTATGTGGTGTTGGCGCGCGCACCGTACACCGTGCGCTTGCCGCTGGCGTTGTTCGCGTTGGCAGCAACGGCGGCGTTCGCGGTGTTGTATTTGCTGTTCAACTTCATCGCCGGCGTGTTGCGCGCGCCCAAGCGGATGCGCGCTTGGGCGAAGCGCGCCAAGCAAGCGAGCGCGCAACGGCACACCATGCGCGGCTATGCCGGCTTGATCGAAGGCGACTGGCGATCCGCCGAGCGGCAACTGCTGGTGCATCTGCCGCACAATCAAATGCCGTTGCTGAACTATCTCGGCGCGGCGTATGCGGCGCAGCAGCAAGGCAACGCGCGGCGTCGCGATCAGTATCTCGCCGACGCGTTGGCGCGTCATCCGAAGCAGCGTTTGGCGATCGGCTTGACCGCGGCGCGGCTGCATTATCAATCTGGCGAGATCGCCGCGGCGCGCGCGCAACTGGAGCAATTGCGCAAGGTCGCGCCGAACAATGCGCCGGCGGCGCGGCTGCTCGCCGATGTCTATCGCGACTTGAAGGACTGGCATTCGCTGACCGCGTTGCTGCCGTCGCTGACGCGGCTCAAGGCGTTGCCGCCGGAGGAGTTGGCGGCGCGCACCAAGCAGGCGTATGCCGGTCGCCTGTCGTCGCCAACGATGTCGCTCGATGGCGATGATGAATCGACTCCATCGACTCAGGCGACTCTATCAACTCAAGCGACGCGAAGTTTCAAGTCATTGCCGGCGGCGCAGCGCAGGAATGCTTCGGCGGTGGCGGCGTATGCGCGACGGTTGATCGAGGCGGATGATCACGTGCTCGCGGAGAAGACCTTGCGCCGCGCGCTCAATCGCGGATGGGATGCGGATCTGGCGTATCTGTACGGCCGCGCCGAGACCGCGTTCACCGACGATCAGATTAAATTGGCCGAGTCGTGGACGCGCAAATACGGCGAGCGCGCCGACTTGTTGTTGGCGCTTGCCCGATTGCATCGCCGCGACCGGCAATATCGCCGCGCGAAGGAGTTGTTCCAACGCGCCATCGCCGTCGGCGGGCGCGAGGAGGCGCGCGTTGATCTCGGCGCGTTGCTCGAGGAGATGGGCGAGCACGACGCCGCGCTGCGTTGCTATCGCCAGGGCTTGGCGGCGGCGGCGTTGGCGGCGTCGGATGCCGCGCCCGCGGATGCGCCGCCGCTGGGCGGGGAGTTGGTCGCGCCCGAGTCGGATGCGGAATCGGATTCGGCGAGCGAGACCGATGACGAGTCGCGGGTGATGCCGATGGTGCGCTGACGCGGTCAGCGCGTCGGCGCGGACTGCGCGTGCGGCGCGTAGGTGAAGGAGTCGAAGAAGAATCGCTCGCTTGCCATGCCTTGCGCGGTCAGCCCTTCGCGTACCGCTTCGATCATCACCGGCGGACCGCTGGCATACACATCCATGTCGGCGAAGTCGTCGTACTCGGCGAGCACGCGCTCGTGCACAAAGCCGCGCGCGCCGCGCCATTGTTGCGCGCTCGCTTCGGACAGCACCGGCGTGTAGGCGAAGTTCGGATGCGCGCGCGTCCATTGCTGCGCCAACTCGTCAAGATACAAGTCCTGCTCGTCGCGCGCGCCCCAGAACAGATGGATGCGCCGCGCCGGATCGTCGCCGAGCGCTTGCAACGCCAGCGCCTTGATCGGCGCGAAGCCGGTGCCGCCGGCGATCATCACCATCGGTCGCTGCGCTTCGGACTGCAGGAAATACGCGCCGAACGGACCTTCGAGTCGCAACAGATCGCGCTCGCGCATCGCGTTGAACACCTTCGGCGTGAACTGCCCGCCCGGCACATGGCGGATGTGCAACTCCAAGCCGTCGTCGGCGGTCTGCGCCGGCAGATTGGCGATCGAAAAACTGCGCCGCTGGCCGTTCTTCATCAGCAGATCGATGTATTGCCCCGGAATGAAGTTGAACGCCTGCGTCTTCGGCAGCATCAGGAACACCCGCATCACATCCTCGGCGAGTCGCTCGAGCCGCGCGACGCGGCACGGCAGCATCTTGATCTGAATGTCCTGCCCGCGCGCGACCTCCTCGACATCTATGACCACGTCCTCGCGCGGCACCGCTTGGCACAGCAGCAGTTTGCCCTGCGCGATCTCCTCGTCGCTCAGCGCGAACTCTTCGTGCTCGCCGTAGTCCACCGCGCCCGCGACCAAAGTTGACTTGCACGCGCCGCAAACGCCGCTGCGGCAGCCATACGGAAAGATGCGCTGATCGCGCAACGCCGCGTCGAGAATCGTCTCGCCCGGATTGACTTCGAAGGTCGCGTTGTTGCGTTGATTGGTGACGGTGCGGGGCATTTGGATACCGGATCGGTCGCGGGTTTTGAACTTGGCGTTGAACGCGGTTTTGGATTCGGGTTTGGATGCGATTTTGAACTTGGTTTCGGTCGCGGCGTTGACCGCAGTTTTATGTGCGGTTTGGCCGCGACGTCGGTCGCAGTTTTGGATTAACATATATGAGCGTTTTGTCCGCGCCGATTGTACCCGTTTTGCCGTCGCGATTGCCGCCATGCCCGAACTGCCCGAAGTCGAAACCA